>CAYTDY010000016.1:16375-17656 GCA_964436665.1 uncultured Desulfobacteraceae bacterium | reverse complement strand
ATCAACCTGTATTTTGTCGAATTTCTCCCCTTTTTCTGTTATTTCTTCCAACAACAAACGAAGGTCAGCATCTTTTGCTATCTCTATAAATCGTTCTAATGCCATATCTGCGTGAACATTCATGCCTTTTATCAAATATATTTCGGATAGATAGAGCAATACCTTTGGGTCGTTAGGGTTTA
The DNA here is from genome assembly GCA_964436665.1 of uncultured Desulfobacteraceae bacterium. GTDB lineage: Bacteria > Desulfobacterota > DSM-4660 > Desulfatiglandales > B25-G16 > CAYTDY01. The sequence goes on along the minus strand of CAYTDY010000016.1, from coordinate 17,474 downwards.
GCTCTTGAGATCTTTTATAAAAGAGGTAAGCCTTACCATTTAACCCTTTTTTTCTATAAGCATACCCCAGTCTTAACAGAGTGGAGGTGTCGTCAGGCTGTAATGCAAGTGCCATCTCTAGTTGCTGGATCGCTTCTTCAATTCGTCCTATTTTCAACAGTAAAAACCCAAGGTTGCTATAGGCCTCGTGTAGATTCTTATCGTATTGAATGGCCTCATTAAATTCGCGTAAAGCTTCTTCAATATATCCCTTTTCCGCCAGTATTACCCCTTTGTTATTGTGGATATTTGCAAATGAAGGACATATCTTTTCCGCCTTCAAATAGTGCAGAAAGGCCTTATCTTTTTCTTCCATTCTATGGTATTCCACGCCGATATTATAAAAGGTCAGGTGTTTATCCAGCGGATTAATGGTGATCTTTTTTGATAACGCTGTAAGATAATGCGCCAATGCCTCTTTGTGCATCTTTTTCTCGCCATAGTATTTACCGAGATTGTGCCGGGGACGCCAGAGTGCAGGTGCTTTTTCTGTCGCAGCCATCCAAAGGCTTTCTTCAGTTTTCCAAAGGGCATTGCGTATAAAGGTAGAATTCCCCTGACCAATAATTACGCAAATAATGAAGATTATAATTACTATTTGAATTGGTTTTTTGGAAGAGTAATACTTGATTGCATTTAGCAACAAGATGACCACAGGAACAAAGAGAAACATGGAAGGGATATAGTTTCTGTGTTCAAATACTAATTCAAGGGGAAGAAAAGAGGATTCTATCAGGTGATTTAAAAAGAAAAATATTATGCCAAAGGCGATAAAGGGACGTCTCTTTGATATATATAATGCTGTAAGCAATATAAAGATTATGAATAGAATGGCAAACAGGGTTGTGGGTGGATCAAATAGGGTCTTTGAAATCGCTATATCATGGTCTATAGATAGCCTCGTAGGAACAGGATAGAATATGAGGGAGAGATAAAAGAGTATGATCCTTGGTTCTGAAAGCAGCCTTTCTTTTAAGGTGAAGGCCCTCTCTTCATATAAGCTGAGTATGGATAGGTCTTTATCAGAGAGAAGATAATAGGTTATACCTATGCATATGAT
>CAYTDY010000016.1:3296-16365 GCA_964436665.1 uncultured Desulfobacteraceae bacterium | reverse complement strand
GAAAAATAATTAAAGAAGCAGGTTTAACATTTTTCTTCAAAGCTTCTTTTGTGAGACCTTGGATAAGAAAAAGGTCAAAAAGATAGATACTTGCAGGAAGCATGAAGGCATTTTCTTTGCTTCCCATTGCGAGCAGTCCTGCGATGGCACACAAACTAAAGAAAATGATTTTTTTGCGGGGTATTTCAGCTTTTCTCCCCTTCAGGTAAAAGTACATAGAGATGATATAAAACATACCGGCCATACTTGCCATACGCTGAATAATGTACGTTACTGCCTGGGTTTGTATAGGATTAGATGCCCAAAAGACAGATGCCAGAAGTGCTATAAAAAAGGAATGATCATGATATTTGGTTTCTATCAATGGAAGGCTTAGAGTAGTGTATATGAATAAAAACAGAAAAACGGCTGTGATATAGTGGATAATCAAATTAACTAGATGGTAACTAAATACTTTATCTTTGCTGAAGTAATAATTGAGGGCTAAACTGAAGCATGAAATTGGCCGATACAGTACCCCAGTCTTCTGGGTGTGGGCAAAAAAGGTCTTCTTTATATCATTCCAGGTGAATGTTGACAGATGTAATGATTGGTTTTTAAGGATTTTTTCATCGTCGAAGTGCCATGAGGAATGAAATGTGTTGGAATATATGGTGAGAATTATGATAGATAAAACAATAAAGGCAAAAACATACTTGCGGCAACTCGATAGATTCGCTTCTGGTTGCAGATTTAATATCCCCATAACTTTCTCTTATTTATAGTGAATGACCTAAATAAGTAGACATTCAATAGCCTGTCATTGCGAGCGACCTGCCCGCCATCGCTCTCGCCCGTCCGCCATCGGCTTCGCCTCAGGCGAATGCCGGGCGGGCTCAGGCGAGGCGGGCGGGAGCGAAGCAATCTCATGGGATTGCCGCGTCGCTCCGCTCCTCGCAATGACGACTTTATTATGTCATTCACTATAGTAAAGGGATAATGCAAATTCGTTTCAATCATGCAAAATAAGCACAATATACTTTCATTTCTTGTCCTCTGTGTATTAATAACAGCCCCCTATCTGCCTACCTTTTCAGGTCAGTTTATACTGGATGATCATCCTCTGGTCAATAAGAATCCATATATCAAAAAGTTTCAACCTTTTCTGTCCTATTTCTCTCAGGAAGACGGGGTATCCCCGCATGGCAAGATAGATGATTATCACTCGGGCTACTATCGGCCTTTATTGAACATTACCTATTTCTTTGATTATAAGTTATGGGGTATGCGTGCCACCGGTTTCCGTATGACAAACCTGATATTGCACCTTATAACCTGTTTTCTGCTCTACCGGGTATTGTCGAGGTGTTATGAGGGTGTAGCGGTACCTCTAATTGCTACCTTACTCTTCGGCCTTCATCCGGTTAATTCCGAAACCGTTTCGTGGACAGCCGCAAGGAATAATATCCTGGTCTCTCTGTTCTCTTTAGCTTCTTTTTATTTCTATACTTCCAAAAAGCCGGATAAAAAAATTCTATCCACATCCCTTTCACTTCTGTTTTTTGCCATGGCCCTTTTCTCCAAGGAATTTGCGGTTATGCTGCTGCCGATATTTTTTTTATACAACAGGCTCATTATCAATAGGGAGTTAGGGAGGAGCAGGGACGAGTGGATTGGCTACATCCCTTATGTAGTGATTCTGGCCTTTTACTTTAGTATGCGTTGGATGGTAACCCAATCGGTTTTGTCTCCCGGTGGGTTTGGGAGTATCTGGCAGCGCATCTATTTTGCTCCCTATCTGATCATCTACAACCTCCAGGTTATCTTTTTCCCCTATGGGTTGCACAGCTTTTCAGTGGGGTACCCTAAAACGTTGTTTAACTGGCAGGCGGCAGTGGGATTTGGGGGCATGGCGCTGATCGGATTACTCCTTTGGCAGTTCAAGAAGGAAAAAATGTTGCTTTTTTCTATTCTCTCCTTTGTGGCAGGTCTTTTCCCGGTTTTAAATATAGTAAAGGCGTCGGCAGTTTCATTGATTTCCATGAGATGGCTCTATTTCCCAATGATGTTTCTAATAATGGGTCTGTCCAGGTATATACAGAAGTCAATGAGAGTGAATCAACTGCTGACACTGAGTGTGCTTGGAGTAGGGATAATCTATTTCGGTGTTTATTCATATATCTTAAATAAGAATCTGTGGCATGATGAAGACACTTTTTTTAGGCAAGAGGTGCTACACTTTAATAATGTTTTTTATGCCGGTGGACTGGCTGAAAACCTATTAGATAAGAAGAGATACCAGGAGGCAGAAGGATATTTCCGGATAGCCATCAATAATTATCCCTATGAGGCGAGAAATTACATCAATTACTCAGCCCTGTTAATTGATACCAGCAGGCCGGATGATGCTCTATTGTATCTTGATAAGGCAAAAGCATTAACCATGACCCATAATGAGCGTGGTGAATGGTTCAATAACATTGGAATGGCCTATTTTCAATTAAGAGAACAAGATAAGGCATTAAAACACTTTCTGAAAGCGGTTCACTTTCACCCTGAAGAACCCCAGTTTTGGGCTAATCTCGGAGGGGCGTACGGGTCAATGGGCGATTATGAAAATTCTATTTCTGCCTTAAGAAACGGTCTGGATATTGCATCGGATTCCATTCAATTGAGGAAGAACCTGGCGGTTACCTACATGAAGATGGAAGATTATGAGAAGGTAGTTAGAACACTTGAAAAAATTCCGGATCCTGAAAGGAGAAAAAACAGGGATATACAAGGATTATTACGTAAGGCCCGCACCAGATTGCTGGGCAAGGGTCATTGATTTTGCCGTTACCGGACAGGACATAAACGCCTCTGCATGGGAGAGGCACTATGAGGACGCAGAGTTCTGCTGAACAGTCTATGTTAAATGGAAAGAGAATTTTTGTTGTCCTTCCGGCATATAATGCCGAAAGGACATTAGAGCAAACATATCGGGAAATCCCTCTGGATATTGTGGATGGTGTGTTACTGGTGGACGATGGAAGTGCCGACAGAACGGTTTCCTTAGCAAAAAGACTGGGGATTGATACTATTTTACATGACAGAAACTATGGTTATGGTCGGAACCAGAAAACCTGTTATAAGGATGCATTAAGGCGTAATGCTGATATTGTAATCATGGTGCACCCCGATTATCAGTATACACCAAAATTAGTTACTGCTATGGCCAGCATGATTGCCTTTGACGTCTATGATGTTGTTTTGGGTTCCCGCATTATTGGTGGTAAGGCAGTTAAAGGTGGAATGCCCACGTACAAATATATCGCCAACCGGTTCTTGACTGCCTTTGAGAATCTAATTCTTGGAAGCAAATTATCCGAATTTCATACGGGTTATCGAGCATTTTCCAGAGAGGTCCTTGAGAATCTACCCTTGGGTAATAATTCTGACGATTTTGTCTTTGATAATGAAATGCTGGTTCAGATCATTTATTTTGGGTACAGGATTGGCGAGATATCCTGCCCTACCCGATATTTTACCGGGGCCTCTTCAATCGGTTTCAGAAGGGCTATGAAATACGGGGTTGGGGTAATCATCACCACTTTAAAATGTCTGCTTCATCGGCTGAAAGTCCGTAAAGATCCCCTTTTTGATGCCGGAGGCCATAGACTTACTCTCAACAAAGGGCAGACTGATGAGAGATAAGGACTTCGGCCCCTGCCCTTTGTGTCATGGATCAAAGACAAAAGTTTTGTTTTCTACAAAAACACCTCTTTCAGAATTTCACCTTGTTCAATGTAAAATATGTGAGTTGAGCCGTACGTTTCCTCTCCCCGGTGATGAGGTTCTTCGTGTCCATGATATTCATTCCTATTACGGTAGAGACGCAAATAAGTTCAACCCTCGTGTCCAGAGAATCCGAAACCTAATAATGCATATGCGGGCAAAGTATTATCTGTCCTTCGTGCCAGATTCGATTCAAACACCGAAGGTTTTGGATGTAGGCTGTGCGGAAGGCCGTCTTTTGAAATCCTTTCTTGAATATGGCTGTCAATGTTGGGGCATTGAACATCCTTCTTATCCCGCTCAGAGATTCCTTGATAGTGACCGGATAGTTTACCTGCAAGGTGATTTACGCGACGTTAATCTGCCAGAAGGGGCGTTTGACCTGATTTTTTTATGGCATGTATTGGAACATATGGGTAATCCCCAGCTTGTTATGAGTCGGTTGCATAAATTGCTCGCCCCAAAAGGGGCTATAATTCTGGCCGTTCCGAATTTCTCAAGCGTAGAGGCACGAAGGTTTAAACAATCTTGGTTTCACTTAGATATACCCTGGCACAGGTATCACTTTAATGAGAGATCAATTAGATATTTAATAACAAAAAACCATCTCAGGGTTATTAGAATGAGCACTCTGTGTTTTGAACAGGGGCCGTATGGCCTGCTCCAGAGCATCTTGAACGCTATGGGTTGGCCTAAGAATGAATTTTACGAAGCCCTCAAGGGAAATCTGACCCACAGAAGATCCATTCATGTTATTATTCAGTTCTTGATTGGGGTATTTTTACTAATCCCTGTCTCTTCAGTAAGTTTCCTGACATCAAATAGGGGAAGGGGCCCGGTACTAAAACTGATCCTTCGCAGGTTCCTGGGATGAGGATTTGTCTCAAGAAAGAACCAGAAGACCTTGAGCACTCATTTTTCAGCAGGTACCAGATATTCCCGAAAATCATCTTTCCTCATGGCAAACAATTTCTTCACGTCCAGTTTGCCGGGGTCAATCCACCAGGTAACGAGCGGATGCTCAATATAGGGTGTATCATCAGTCAAGGCAGGGCCGTCTTTTACCAATCTCCAGGTCCGTTGGCTGTTGAAGATAAATAAGTTGAGTAGATAGTTCTCGTCAAAGGGGATATCTTCCAAGAGGAATCCCTTTACATCATCCTGGACTGGGCGACTTTGGATCCTTTGGCGCAGTATTTCTTTGTTAATCTGCAATTTTTCTTTAGTCCCAATGGCAAAGATTCCATAGATATGGGGGGAGTTCCAGATGGTAGTGTGGGGAAACACAGTCATAAAACTCTTCAGCAGCATCTGGAACTCAGAGGTATGGCAAGAGGGAAGAAAAAACCACATGCACATAACACCCTTGGGCGTAAGCCTGTCCCGGCAAAGACGAAAAAATTCAGGGGTATATAGGCTGACCATCCCGCTGCTATAAAGGGGAGGTGAGGGGTCCACGGTGATTATATCGTACTGTTCCCGGGTGAGTAGCAGATGGTTCCGGCCGTCGTTGATCTCGATTTTGTTCCGGGGGTCTTTGAGAATCTGAGCCGCATCCTCATAAAAAAGAGGAAAGGTTTCGATTTCCTCAGGAACCAACTCCACTCCCTGCACCTCGATACCATGAGCGGCTAAAGAGCGAAAGGTGGTTCCCATGCCGAAACAGATTACCAGGGCTTTGCGGGGATGGGGATGAAGGAGTAAAGGGAGATGGGCCATGAGTTTGGTGGTCAGTAATTTACCGGTGATAATGATCGAGTTAACGAGCAGTAAGCGGGCTTTGTCCCTTTTGACCTCCACCACTGACACGGTGGCAGTGGTACCTTCTCTATAATAAATCAAATCGTTTTCAGCCACTTCGTGGGTTACCTGCTCCTTGAGAACGGTCAGAAAGACATTTCCCCCTAATAGAGCTATCATTATGATCATTATCCCTACCAGGAGACCCCCCAGAGAGATTCTTGCGGCCTTTTCCTTTTTTGCCCGGCCGAAAGACAACAAAATGAGACCCAGCAGGACATTAATCATTATGAACAGCACCAGTGAACGATGCACTCCCAGCAGGGGGATAAATATAAAACCCGCTGTTACCGAGCCAAGAATAGCTCCTATGGTATTGGCGAAGTATACACTTCCCACCCTGCTGCCGATGCGGGAAGTACCTCCCTGGGAGACGATCTTTATGATGAGAGGGAAAACACCTCCCATGAGGAGGCAGGGGGGGATGAGGATAATGAAAAAATAGAGAAAGTTGATAAGAAAAGAGGCAGTAGTCATATTTTCCAGAGCCAGGTCAAGGTAAGAGGAAAAGAGACGGTAGTAAAGCAAAAAGGAGAGGATAGAGGCCAGGGTAAGCCCCCCGATCCAGAGCTGAGTCCAGCCCAGTGCACTCAAGAGCGATTTGCAACGGTCCACAAAGTAGGAAAAGATCCAGCTTCCCACTGCCAAACCTGTCAGAAAGGCCGCCAGCATGGTAGAGAAGGAATAGGTAGAACTGTGCAGGAAAGGAATGAACACCCGCATCCAAAGAACTTCGTACGCAAGGGCCGCAAAACCTGAGAGAAAATATGTTGCCAGGGCAATCCTATTCAGACTTACTGGCAAATCATCAACAGTGAGTTCAGAAGTAACCTCGGGTTGCTTGTGCCGCTCCCTCATCCCCAGGAGGAAGGCAAGCAAAGCCACCAGGAAATTTACCATTATCGCCACGTTGGTGGTGGATTTAATCCCGGACAGCCCGATCAGCAGATATCCTGTGCTCAGAATACCAATCACGGCCCCCAGGGTATTCATCGCGTAAAGCAGGCCGATCTTTTTGCCTATATTGACATATCCCTCTTCCACGTGTTTACTCAAAACCGGGAGGGTTGCTCCCATAAGAATAGTGGGTGCCAGGAGAAGGATAAAGGAAACGATAAAACGCAAAATGGTGAACACCAGCAGGCTCAAACCCAGGAAATGATGAAGGGAGATGTACAGGGTTTGAAATCCTTTGATGAGAAAAGGGAAAGCAAAGGCAAATAGCCCGATGCCCAGCTCGAGATAGGCATAAAACCTCAAGGGAGAGATGGAGAGCTTGTCCACCAAGCGGCCGAAGAGTAAGGAACCCAGGGCAAGACCAGCCATGAAGGCAGACAACACAGTGGTGGTGGAGTGGACCGTATTGCCCATAATCAGGGTCAGCTCTTTCATCCAGATGACCTCATACATCAAGGCGCTCATACCGGAAAAGAAAAACAGGACATAAATCAGAAAGGTCCCTGAAAGACGATTTCTTGCCATGTAACTCACCCCTGAATTTATCCAGGTTTCTTAGACCTTCAAATCATGGGAGGTCAGAAAATCAAGGACTTAGGAAGTTTAGATCTTACGGGATGAGATTGCAAGTACCATAAACCTGCCCCTAGATATTCCTTGACAGGAGTACCACTTTAATGAGAATTCAATCAAACAGGTAATATTGATGATTTCGTAAAAAGTCGCCGGTGCTGTCATTGCGAGCGTAGCGAAGCAATCTCATTGGCTGTAACTGCTTGAAATCAGGAGATTGCGAAGCCTGTTCCGAGCACAGCGAGGAATCTCAGTTTCCGTGATGTCAGGTATCATACTTCTTAGTTCTAAAGGAAAGGCTCCGGGTTTGCTTCGGCTTCGGCTCCGCCTCGCAACCGCTTCGCTCCTCGCAATGACCGATGAAAAGACTTTTTACGAAGCCGTCAATATTGGCCTAAGAAATGAATTTTACGAGGCAGCAGAAGGAAGGCCTGATCTACAAGGGGCCCACAGCATTAAAACTGACCCTAAAAACAGGAAAAGAATAAGTTGGTGAAGGCAAGAGAAAAAACAACAAGGGAAGCAAGGATAGAGTATTTGTTGGTTATTGTTCTGAGTGCTTTTATATTCTCATTAATCTTTTCTATCATTATTTTAGCCTCTGTTCCCCCTATTAGCAAAGACGCTCTCACTCACCATCTGGCTGTCCCAAAGCTTTACCTCAAGCATGGAGGCATCTACGAAATCCCTTTTATGCCATTCTCATACAACCCCATGAACATGGATCTCTTGTACTTGATCCCCCTCTATTTTGGCAACGATATCATTCCCAAATTTATCCACTTCATTTTCGCCTTGCTCACTGCCTGGTTGATTTTCGATTATCTAAAGCGCAGGACGGACATCATCTATGCATTGACAGGGGTGCTCTTTTTCCTTTCTATTCCCATTATTGTTAAGCTTTGTATAACAGTTTACGTTGATTTGGGGCTCATATTCTTTTCCACTGCCTCTCTTCTACTATTACTTAAATGGATTGAAGATGGTTTTCCCCTAAAATTTCTAATACTGTCTGCCTCTTTCTGTGGTCTGGCAGTAGGCACAAAATATAATGGCCTGATTACGCTCTTCCTCCTAACGCTTTTTGTTCCTTTTCTTTATTCAAGATACCAGCAAGGCACAAAGCCTGGCTTTTGCAAGGCTGCCGGATATGGAATCCTTTTTTTGGTTATAGCCCTCCTCTTGTTTTCTCCCTGGATGGTAAGAAACTACTTCTGGACAAACAATCCCCTGTTTCCTCTCTATGATCATTGGTTTAATCCACAAAATGCCATTAATCGACAAACGGTCGGTTTTTTCACGTATAGAAGCTTGGTGTATCACGAGACCTGGTGGCAAATGGCGCTTCTGCCAGTAAGAATCTTTTTCCAGGGTCAGGATGGGAATCCTCAATATTTTGATGGAAGACTTAACCCATTCCTTTTATTCCTCCCATTTTTTGCCTTTTATCGAATTAGAAGAGACCCTGAAGTTGTCAGGAATGAGAAAAAGATCATGCTAATCTTTGCGGTTTTATTCTTCGGCTTTGGCTTTTTCAGCAGTAACCTGAGAATACGATATATTTCTCCAATTATCCCTCCACTGGTTATCTTGTCTATCTTCGGCATCAAAAAAATGGCTTTAAGTGTCTCTGAAAGCTGCTCTGGTACCATCAAACACGTTGCCTTAGGTATTGTCTTTCTATTGGTGTCCCTTTTGCTTTATATAAATGGCGAATACATTGTCAATCAGTTCAGAAAGGTGGACCCCTTCAGTTACCTTAGAGGCGCGGTAACACATGATGAATATGTGGAAAGATATCGCCTGGAATACCCCACTATGAGATACATAAATGAGAATCTTCCCGCAGATGTCAGGATATTGTTCATCTTTCTGGGCAACAGAGGGTATTACTGTGATAGAGAGTATGTTTTTGATATGAACAGAAATAGAAGTACGTTGCACCAGCTCGTGAAAACGTCAGATAAACCTGAAAAAATATTGGCTGGGCTCGAGGAGACGGGAGTCACGCACCTGCTCATTAACTATGATATTTTTAACCGATGGGTAAAAACTAATTTTACTAACAAAGATCAAAAGTTATTAGACGAGTTTTTAGAAAAATATGTTAGACTGTTATATTTTAAGTGGGGATATGGGGTATCTCAATTGGAAAATTTTGATTAGACCGTATGGTAGGATAAAGTGTTGACATAGTCTAAACGACCATATATAATTTTGATCAATTACGAACTGATTATAATCGGTATTTTTAGTGACATTAAGGGAGGTGGAAGATATGGAGACCTATAATTTAACTGAAGCCAAGGCAAAATTATCATCTATTATAAGCCGCGTAACATTTGTAGGTGAAACGGTAATGATCAGAAGAAAGGGCAAGAATGTTGCAGTGGTGGTGTCATATGAGGATTATTTGAAAAAATGGGCTGAAACTGGGGAAAATGAAGGATTGTTGTTGGCCAAAGGTGCTTTATCTGACATTGAGGATTTTGATCAATTTATTGAGAGTATTTACGATGCAAGAGAAAGTTCTACAGACAGAAAGGTCGCAGAGGTCTAATGTACTTATTTGATACAGACTGCCTTAGCAACATTCTGAAGAAAGCTCCATCACCCCTGCTGATAAAAAAGTTGGAATCACTGCCAAAAGGCTTACAATTTACAACCTCTACAAATGTTTCTGAAATCTATTTTGGCGCCTATCGTTCAAGGAATCAGGAGAAAATCCTAAAAGCCTATGAAGATAAGGTTTTGCCTAATGTGAACATCCTCCCTTTTGATACCGACAGCGGCAAAATTTATGGACGATTAAAAGCCCTTTTAGAAAAAAGGGGCCTGTCAAAAAGTGAACCTGATCTAAGGATTGCCGCCATAGCTATTCAGCACGATATGATTTTAGTCACAGGAAATAGAAGGCATTTCATCAACATTCCCGGGCTGAATATCGAGGACTGGATTAATGGTAATTAGTCAGTATGTGAGCATAAAGAATTGCTTCTGTTTAGACTAATTAAAATAGTATAGGGGATCCCATTTTGGACGCAGATGAACGCAGATTTTTTGGATTAAGAATATAAAGATTATTAATATCAGCGTGTATCTGCGAAAATCTGCGTCCTAATTAATTTAAAGATCAAGTCACTCATCTAACAGGCTTTTTTAAAACAATGTATTTAGAAAAAACAATCGCCGTAGTAGTTCCTGCTCATAATGAAGAGAAATTAATCCATCAGACTTTGAATTCAATTCCTGCTTTAGTGGATAGAATCATTGTTGTAGATGACGCCAGTACTGACAACACAGCACAGATCGTCAAGAAAAAGGCTAAAGAGGATCAGAGGATCTGTTTTTTGGAGCATGAGGTCAATGAGGGTGTTGGAGGAGCCATTGCTACGGGATATATGAAGGCCCGGGATTTGAAGATGGATGTGACCGTAGTTATGGCTGGTGATGCTCAGATGGATCCGAGAGATCTTATACATATTATTGAACCAGTAGCAAACGGGAGTGCACACTACGCAAAAGGGAACCGGCTCTTTTATGGTGATGCCTGGAATATGATTCCCCGCTACCGTTATTTGGGTAATTCTTTCCTTTCTTTGTTGACTAAGATCGCATCAGGATACTGGCACATTGCCGATTCCCAGAGTGGTTATACGGCTATTTCTCTGGTCGCCCTTCAAAGAATTAATCTGGACAGGATATACAAAAGCTATGGTATGCCAAATGATCTCCTGATCAAGTTGAATCTGCATGACTTCCGGGTGAGGGATGTGCACGTCAGACCTGTCTATAATGTGGGAGAGAAATCAGGCATAAAACTAATGCGGGTTATCCCAAAGATATCCTGGATTCTATTTAAAGGCTTTTGGCAGAGACTCTTTTTTAAGTACGTGATAAAGGATTTTCATCCTCTCATATTCTTTTATCTCCTTTCCTTTTTTCTACTCAGCGCCACTGTCCCTCTCACCATCAGGCTGTTTTACATCTGGGCCATAAAAGGTGATATTCCTGATATCAATGCCATGGCCCTTGTCTTTACAGCCATTAGCGGATTGCAGACTCTTTTCTTTGGGATGTGGTTTGATATGGAGTATAATAAGGAGTTAAAGTAATTCTTTTTTGAGCAGAGTTCATAGTTCGCGAATTAGCAGAACTTCCTTTTGTCAATCTTCACTTTTAGTCTGGCAGAGAAGCACCAGCCAAAGAAGAAGAGGGGTCTTTATCTTGATGATACGCATATATTTTGAGATTAAGCTTGTGAATGTTCTCTTCCCCCAATGTTGAATATGATCGGGAGTGTTACCCCAGGATGAAAGATATTTGAAACGCAACATATTTCCTAAGCGAAATATTCGATCGTTTGGAACAGAGATAATAACCCAATCCCTCGAAACCCGATTCAGTTCCCCAATTGCTTTCTCAGGATATTCCAGATGCTCTAATACTTCCAGGGCCAAAACAAGATCGAAGGAACAATCCTGAAATGGTAGCTCGTAGATTGAGCCATGATAAAATTTTACCCCCGGGTTAATACTCCTTGCGATTTTCAAACAAGTTGACTCGATGTCGAGTCCGACAATCTGATTTGGATCAACAGGAAGGTTGTTGATAAGAAAGTTATCAACAATTCCTTCACCACAACCTACATCAAGAATCCTTGAGCTTTCGACGGATTTCACAAAAGGAGCAATTGCCGATAGGAAGTAATTATTCAAGAAAACAATAAAAGGGTTTTTGGAAACGTATTTTTTATTCAACTCTGTTTCAATTTTAACATATTTCATATATTTCATTGTAGTACTCAGGTATTATATTGTTAGGAGTCCATTTTATAGATAGCCTTATGTGGTATCTTATTTACTACCCAACCTACACTAAAGATGAATACCTCCCCGGCCAAAAACCACAACCTGGAAGCTACTGCGATTGTCGTAGCCTCTGTAACGGGAATTCCCGCCAAGGTAAGATAACCAACCATAACACCCTCACGAGTACCAAGACCGCCAGGGGCAATGAGCGTCATTATACCCAGAGTGCCTGCTAAGGGGAATCCCAATCCACCACTCCATGGAACATCAATTGCTGTGAGGCTCACAACAAGGATATAGAACCCTATTGACCAAAACACCCACGTCACAGTGAACCAAGGCATTACTGAAACGGTTGATTTGATGGTAAGATTTGAAATTTTTATGTCTTTTTTCAATACAATCTTAACGAGTCGGTCTGCAGCCCTATGTACTAGCTTACTAAAAATGACAGCCGTTAACCCCAGCAACATGAATAAGACCAGCCAACTCCATAGATGAAATTTGCCCAGAAGAAAAAGCCCGATCATTCCAAGAATCAATCCTATCCAGAGATCGATGAACTGGGCATTCAAGGATATCGTCGATAATCTGCCGAGTGAGTGGTCACTTTTCTCCGCGATATAAGCCGCTCTTCCCACAATTAACCAGATTTTTCCCGGGATGTATTTCGCAAATATAGATAATCCAGTTCCAGCGAGGCACTCACTTAAATCAATATGGTAGTGCGATTTTTCTAAAATCTTTTTCCAAGCAACAGCACCACTGATAAAGCCCAAGAATAGAAATACTAAAGATGCTAAAACAGCAGGGAAGGATATAATTTTTGGCACTCTTAGATAATCGGCGTGATACAATGCCACTGCTGCAAACAATAATGATAGATAAACAAAATACTTATACCAATGTTTCATTAATGTTTTTATTTGCGCTCCTAAAATAGGGTATGGCAATTTTGAGATGTACCACGAATAAATCTACCAAAAAAGCCATACTAAAGGAAAGGGTTATTTTGGTCCGTATTAAAAGGCAAAAGAGGATTTGAGGCCCACAAATCATGGTAGAAATCCTCACTGGAATAGAAAATCGATGATATTCTGGCCGTATAGTCAAATGAATGATAATGGAGGGAGATTTTTGAGATGAGGGGAGATGATCGCCTTTGACTTTTT
>CAYTDY010000016.1:0-3196 GCA_964436665.1 uncultured Desulfobacteraceae bacterium | reverse complement strand
ATGATAATGGAGGGAGATTTTTGAGATGAGGGGAGATGATCGCCTTTGACTTTTTTCTATTAAAAAAGTATATTCTATAGTTAAATAACTATATACTTTGGTTATTTGGATTTGTAACTGGTAGCCGCCAAGGCACAAAGAATAGATATGAATCAAAAAAATAGTTCTGTAATCTTAGTGTCTTGGTGCCTTAGTGGCTGAATAGTAGCTTGGATCTTAAGATTATGAACTCCACCCCCTTGACCTATCAGGTTATTGACCATACAGCCGATCTGGGTATAATCGTCAAAGGCACTGACGTAGAAGATCTTTTCATCCGTGCTGCCCAAGCTATGACCCATCTCATGGTCAAAGGAGATATCAGCGAGAAAATTGCTACGAGGGATGTCTTAATTGAAGGGGAAGATTTCCCGGATCTTATGGTGAGATGGCTTGGAGAGATCCTGTATCTCTTCGAAGGTGAAAACTTCATAGTACATTCAATAGAGATCAAATCTATCAGCGCGATCCAACTGAAATCCATACTCAGCCTGACCGGTTTCGAGCCAGAATATCATGAGGTCCTGAGAGAAATAAAGGCTGTTACCTACCATCAGATTTCAGTTGATAAAGCCAATGACGGATGGGAGGCAAAGGTTATATTTGATGTTTAGGGAGCGTTACGATTTAGGGATTGGTTACTATTCAGCCACCAAGACACGAAGACACCAAGTTCAATTTTCAATTATTTGAGCCTGCCCGCCATTGCTCTCGCGCAGGCGAGGCAGGTGGGTCGGCCTCGCCTTAGGCGAGTTTCCGAATTCCGGAACTCGGAAGCGGGCAGGTCTTGGTGACTTAGTGGTAGGGATTTTGGATTGAGAAATTGAGAAATTGTAATAACTTTAGTCAGTTATAACTTTAGTCACTTTAGTCACTTTTAATCAGTAACTTATGGATTTTGAGATAAAAAAGATAGATGAATGGCGCTTCCTTATACCTAAGACAGGTGCCATGAGGGTGCCAGGGCTTATTTTTTCCAGCTCTGAGTTAATGCCCAATATAAAAGGTGATCAGAGCCTTCAGCAGGTAGTTAATGTCGCCACACTCCCTGGTATTGTCAAACATTCGCTTGCCATGCCAGACATACATTGGGGTTACGGCTTCCCTATAGGTGGTGTGGCAGCATTTACTATGGAAGATGGCATCATCTCACCAGGGGGAGTTGGTTATGACATAAACTGCGGTGTCAGGCTTTTGACCACGTCTCTGTTGGCAAACGAAATCCGGCCTAAGATAAAAGAGCTTGTTTCAGCACTTTTCAAGGCTATCCCTACAGGTGTTGGTTCCAGAGGAAAGATACGCCTCTCAAAGAAAGAGGAGGGAAAGGTAGCTGCTGAGGGTGCTTCCTGGGCCGTAAAAAAGGGCCTGGGAATAAAAGAAGATTTAGAGAGAACCGAGGATCATGGAGTTATGAAGGGTGCTGATCCTGGAGTGGTAAGTGACAGGGCGTTTAAAAGGGGGCACGATGAACTTGGAACACTGGGCTCTGGCAATCATTTCTTAGAGATTCAGGTAGTCGAGGAAATCTATGACCAAAAAAGAGCCAATGCTTTTAATCTCTTTGAAGGCCAGCTTACGGTACTTATTCATACAGGATCACGGGGATTTGGCCATCAGATCTGCGATGACTTCCTAAAGCAGATGGGAACTCAGGTGAAAGAGTCAGGGTTTGATCTGCCAGACAGGCAGTTGGCGTGTGCCTATGTTAGATCTGACATGGGTAAAAGGTATCTTTCTGCTATGGCCTGTGCAGCCAACTATGCCTGGGCAAACAGGCAGATAATAATGCACTGGACCAGGGAGACATTCGAGAAGGTTTTGCAGGTTAACCCCAATGATTTGAAGATGGAGCCTCTCTACGATGTCTGCCATAACATTGCAAAAATAGAAAAACACATAGTAGATGGCAAAGAGGTTACCCTGTGTGTTCACCGGAAAGGGGCAACCCGGTCACTGCCTCCTGGCCATCCGGATGTACCCGAAAGATACAGGAAGGTAGGGCAGCCAGTCCTTATACCTGGTGACATGGGCACCTACTCCTATGTATTGGCAGGATCTCAAAAGGCCATGGAAGAAACATTTGGCTCCACCTGTCACGGAGCCGGTAGGCTCTTAAGCAGGAGGCAGGCCATTAAGGTGGCAAAGGGGAGGGCCATACATCGAGAGCTTGAAGATAAAGGGATCTTTGTTCAATCAAGGGGACGGAGGACTTTGCAAGAGGAGATTTCTGAGGCATATAAGGATGTCTCCTTGGTGGTTGAGGCTGTCCATATGGCGGGACTGGCAACAAAGGTGGCCAGATTAAGACCCCTTGGTGTTATCAAGGGCTAGTCTTTCTTGCGCGCTAAAAAATCCAGACTAAAGACTACCAAGAAACCAACAAACATCAAAAGAAGTGCAAGACCAACCTCACTGTTGAGAGAGGGAGGGAGAGCAGGAACATCCTTTCCGTGATGGTCAGAAAAGGTGGTCAAGGTCTCTTTCCACGGCCAGATTTTCCTCAAAGAACCAAGCATTAGGCCAATGAGAATTGCCATGGTCAAATCATGGTATCTTTTTAAGAGCCATCCTATAACCCTTACAAAGCTTAGTAGCCCCACGAAAGCGCCTGCTATTAGAATTAAAATGGTACCAAAGTCTTTGTTGTTTATTGCCTCAAGGATATAGTGATACTTTCCCAACAAGACCAGGATATAGGCACCTGATACTCCAGGCAGAATCATGGCACAGATGGCCAGAAAACCGCTCAAAAAGATAAACCATGGCGCATTTGGTGTTGCTACCGGTACCAAATCAAACAAGAAATAGGCAGCCACTGCCCCCAACCCTATAGCAATAAAGGTAGGCATTCGCCACTCTTTTATCACCCTGCTGACTGTAAAGACCGAGGATAGAATCAAACCGAAGAAAAAGGCCCAGACAATAACGGGATAGTTATGTAAAAGCCAACTCAGGGCCTTTGCCAAAGACAAGGTAGCCAGTAAAATACCCAGGCCAACAGGCAACAGAAAAGGCCAGGAAACAGATGAGATTGCTTCTCTGATCTTAAGGAAGGTAAGAAGCCTTAGAAACTTAAGATTAAGTGAATGAATGGCATCTATCAGTTCTTCATATATGCCAAGGATGAGGGCCATGGTGCCTCCTGATACACCAGGAA
>CAYTDY010000015.1:0-17936 GCA_964436665.1 uncultured Desulfobacteraceae bacterium | reverse complement strand
TGATAAGCAGGCTAAGAAGGAAGCAAATGAAGCCTATAAGAAGGCAATAGAGCAAGCAAAGCAAGTTCGGGACGAGGCTACACGCAAATTACGGCAGGGAAGAAATCCTTAAAGGAGGTCGGTCGAAAAACCGGGCAAGGTTGATTCAAAAAATATATAAGGTTGATCCTCTAACATGCCCGAAGTGCAAGTGGAAAAATAGACCTGTTTTTTCTGTCGGAGTTACCATATTTTGTGGTACCTCTTGTGCTTCAAAGAATTCAGTATTCTGCTATCATTGTAAAAAAATGAAAGGCCGAAAAACTTATGACTACCAAATCAAGTCTATACTTTTCCCACCTGAAGACTATTATAGAACCAATGTAAATCATTCCATAAACTCACCACTCTCATTTTCTTGGATTTATACAGATCTGACCACAGCATCATTCAAATGATCCTACCTGTTGCATCCCTCTCCATCCTTGACATATCTGCACTTCTTCTATATATTTTAACTCCTTAAACCATTGATCATATTTACTAACAACAACAATAATACCGTGAGGCTTCAATGAATATTGATATAAATGAGTTCAGAGATATTAACCCTGGCGAACGTGTGCTTATGGGGCCCGGGCCGAGCAATGTGCCTGCCCGTGTGTTACAGGCCATGTCTGCTCCGTGCATTGGCCATCTGGATCCCTATTTTCTCTCAGTTATGGATGAAACCCAACATTTGCTTAGATTTCTCTTTCAGACAGAAAATCCTCTCACCATACCGGTTTCTGGGACAGGCAGCGCAGGAATGGAAACCTGTTTTGTCAACCTGTTAGAACCAGGAGAAGAAGTGGTTGTGTGCATAAATGGTGTATTTGGCACCCGAATGGCCGATATTGTTAGGCGATTAGATGGCCAGCTTATTCGGGTTGATGGCGAGTGGGGAAGAGCAATTGATCCAGAAGTAGTGCGAAGGGCAGTACAGGGAAAAAATCCGAAACTTCTTGCAGTGGTGCATGCAGAGACCTCTACAGGAGTCTGCCAACCACTTGAAGACATTTCGAGCATTGCGCATGAGGCAGGTGCGCTTTTTCTCGTGGATATGGTCACCTCGCTTGGAGGTATGGAAGTAGCTGTGGATAGTATGGGAATTGATGCAGCCTATAGCGGAACGCAAAAATGCATATCCTGCCCACCAGGCCTTGCCCCAATCTCATTCAGCTCTGCCGCCATGAAAGCCCTTGAGAGCCGCAAAAGCCCTGTAGTGAGTTGGTATCTGGATATGGGCATGGTTCGCAGCTACTGGGGCGCTGATAGGAAATACCACCACACCGCGCCCATCAATATGATCTACGCACTACGTGAAGCATTGCGCATCATTGCAGAGGAGGGACTTGAGGCACGTTTTGCCAGACATCAATTGAACCATAGGGCACTTGTGGCCGGCATGGAGGCGATGGGCCTTACCATGCTCGTTCCTGAGTCCGAACGCCTGCCCATGTTAAATGCTATTTGTATTCCTGAGGGCGTAAACGATATGAAAGTGCGTAAAGCGCTCCTGAATGATTTTGGAATAGAGATTGGCGGCGGCCTGGGCGATCTTCAAGGCAAAATCTGGCGCATAGGTCTGATGGGCCATTCTTCCAATAGGAAAAACGTCTTCCTGTTCCTCTCCACCCTTGAGACAGTACTGAAGGCCGAGGGCGCTAAGATAAGGGCTGGATCCCTTGAGGCAGCCTCGGCAGTTTATGAGGAAACATAACTAAGACTGACGTCTTTCCCGGCATACACTGAGGCATTTGCATAACTCATATTTTCTTAACGAGGATGGGCTTTTCTGAAGTAACTACAAATATCTTGTGTGCATTGTAACCGTTCACGGTTGAAAAAGGTTCAACGTTTCGGGTTGTCTGTTTGCAAGTTTGGAGATTGTTATCAGCTTCAGGAGCTGCGCAGTGTGATAGTGACGATAAAGCCTATCGCGGGAAAAAGCGAAAATGGGTTTGAGAGGATAGGTAGCCACGAATTTACACGTATTGTACAAATAATTTGAAAAAATAAGTGAAGATTCGTGATGATTCGTGGCAGAAAAATAAGTTTCCAGGTCTTAGGTTTATGTCATCTGAGGTCAAGACTAACTGAACCTTTGAACCGGGAACCATTGAACCTGTGAACGAATACTGTGTATTTAATACATTTCCAGGATCATTTTAAATAACCTTTTCCATTCTGTGATAAAAAATCGTATCTTCGATTTTTACAAAAAAGCTAACTTTCCTAATAATTCTTTGCAATCAATGCAATAAACTTCACTGCTGAACACAATCTTTATGTTCATCATAATTGGGTAGCAATTGCGACTATGGACAAATACAAAAATTACAAACATTTAAGGCAGAATGAGCAGGAAGGAAAAGACTATCAGATACACATAAGAGAAAGTGCTTCTGGAATCGCTGTAATTGTACCACATGGTGGAGGCATTGAGCCAGGAACTATGGAACTTGCAGATAAAATTGCTGAAGGCTTATATGCCTTTTATTGTTTCGAGGGGATAAAGAAAACGAGGAACTCCGATCTTCATATCACCAGCGAGAATTTCGATGAACCACAGGGTGTCAGCATAGTAAAAAGATCCAACAAAGCTCTAGTATTCCATGGCTGTAAAGATGATGAAGACATAGTGTACCTTGGTGGCATAGATAAGGATCTCAAAGAAAAAATTGAGGAAGTACTCTATCATGCTGGATTCACAGCTAAGAAAAACTCAAGACCGGGATTACAAGGGAAAAGCCAGAGAAACATATGTAATCGATGCCTGAGCGGTAGCGGAGTCCAGTTGGAAATATCTAAAGGTTTGAGAAAAAAAATGTTCGTTAATCTGACACGTCAAGGCAGAAAACACAAAACAGAGTCCTTTAACAAATTTGTATCAGCCGTGAGGAAGGCCCTGTCTGGTGCTTAAATTCTTTGGCATCTAACGGTTGCTAATTATGCTGTTCCCGGTCAGCGGCAAATGTCTGAATATAATGGGTTTTTTGAGAGAATAGGTAAAACAATTTTATCTTCCCCTTGCTTTATAATTTTGTATTGACTTTCAGAGAGGCACTGCACTATTTTTAATCCAAACAATAAAGATATTTTAACCCTGAACAAAAAGCACACCAAATAGAAACTTTTGAAGATTATCAACTACATGCGGTTCGCTTTTTATATATCCTGAGACCTTTGTGTAACTTTGTTCGCTCCAGGCGAAATGGCTGAAAAAAACCATACCTAATGAAAAATTTTTTATTATACAACACTTTCATCCGGAGGGCCTTATGAAAAAAGAGGTCGGTTTTATCGGGCTCGGACAAATGGGCAAGTGGATGGCTATCAATATACTGAATAAAGGCTTTTCTCTATGGGCCTATGATCTCAGAAAAGAGGCCATGGACGAGTTGGTAAAACATGGGGCCAAAGTCCCTAAGGATCTCTCTGAACTCGGAAATCAATGCCCTTGGATTGTTTTCAGCCTTCCTGACTCATCGGTTGTGGAATCTGTTCTTTTTGGAGCAGGTGGACTTAAACCCAATCTTAAAGCAGGGCAAATAATAATTGATTGCAGCACAACCCATCCCCTTTTTACTCAGCAAACCTCGGCCATTCTTAAAAAGGAGGGAATTATTTTTATGGATGCCCCGGTTTCGGGAATGGGATCCAAGGTTAAAAAAGGAAAACTGACCATCATGGTAGGGGGCGAGGAAGATGCTTATATTAAAATTTATCCCCTATTAGAAGCTATGGGAAAGACTATCGTATATATGGGAGCTTCCGGAAGCGGCCAGCTTACAAAAATAGCCAACAATGTGCTCTTTAACATCTCCTGTGCAGCTATGGCAGAGATCCTCCCAATGGCAGCTAAGATGGGACTTAATATGGAAAAGATCTGTTCTGTAGTCCGGACAGGCACGGGTCAAAGCTATGGATTTGACTTTTTCTCACCTTTAGTGCTTGAGAGAAACTTCAAACCTGGATATCCTATGAAAAGCGCCTATAAAGATATGGCTACGGTGATGGAGATAGCTAATAAACACCAAATCCCTTTGCCTGTAACCTCTGCTACCATGCATACTTATCAGATGGCTTTAGCTCAAGGACTTGGCGAGGAAAATAAAGGTGCAATGATTAAAGTCTGGGAAAAAACTTTGGGTGTTAAAGTGAGGAAAAAAAGCAAAGATAAAGGGATACATGATGACCATCTTTGAAGTATCAGCTGTTTCGTTTCTTATCGCATTCGTACTGGCACCGATGCTGGAGAGAAGTCTGGCGCTATCTACTCCGATATTTGCAATACTTCAGCGCGAGGCCTTTATATGAATGACAAGGTCGCCGCCTAACATATTGGGGCCATGACCAAACAGGGGTTTTATAACTGCACCGATAAACAAATCTCCAAGGAAAAAGCCCGTTATGGAAATGCTTTTTGGGGCATAATGGAAATTTAAGGCCGAAGGTCTTAGGAGGAGTCTAATGCTTAAACGCCGTTACCTAACCAAGCCAGATATAGACCCACGTTTGCCCCTCATCCAGAACGCCGATCTGGAGGGTAAGTTAGTTCTGGTTCGAGTGGACCACAACGTGGTCAAGAAGGGAGAAATTCGTGACCCCTACCGCATTGATGCCACCCTGGGAACTCTATACAACATCGTGGAACGGGGAGGCCGACTCATACTTATGACTCACATAGGCCGGCCACGTGACAAGAAGACTGGCCGGATTAAAGTTGAAGACGACTCTTCAGTCCAGCCGGTCGTCGAGTACCTGGAACGCAAGCTGTATACCAAGTTTGTGGTGCCCCAGTTTCCGGTTGATCCTGAATGGGGCATCAGAGAGATCGACACCTCTATCAACTGGCCTATCAGGGACTTGCTCGCTCACCGGATCGGGGGCATATATCTGCCTAATACGCGATGGTTCGAAGGCGAGGAAGCCGAGGGGGAAAAGAAGGAGCGCTTTGCCATCCAACTGGCTGGCCTGGCCGACGTCTTTGTCAACGACGCCTTTGGCTCGTGGCAAGCCAATGTCTCCACTTTTGACATCACCAATTATCTGCCAAGCTTTGCCGGTTTTCTTCTCCAAAAGGAACTCAGTAACCTCAAGCACGTCCTTGAACCAGAACATCCCTTCGTGGCCGTGGTAGCTGGAGCTAAATATGACACCAAGATTGGCCCGCTCAAGGAGATATACAAAAAGGTAGATCACCTGATACTAGGTGGACTTATTTACAATACATTTCTGTGCGCAAAACACGACGTTCGAGTGGCCGGGGTAAGTGAGGAAGACATCAAGGCGGCCAAAGATCTGGTGAAGCAGGACAAGGAGGCCAAAAAGATAGTTGAGCTTCCTCTTGTGGTTGAATCAGACACTATTGAGGGCCGGGTAGAAGGCAAGTACCGGACCATTAGTATCAAGGATTTTAAGGATGGTGCCAAGTATGGTTACTTCCTTGACGTGCCCCCAGAATCGTTCGATGCCCCTGGGGTGGCTGAAGTTATAGGCTCGGCAAAGACCATATTTGTCAATGCTGTTATGGGCCTTACTCCCCACTTTTTCGAGGGGTCGGAGAAACTGGACCGAACCATTGACCAAAACCGGTACGCCCAAAAATTCTACGGCGGGGGCGACACCCTCCAGGAGTTCAAGAACCTTAGCCCCGGCCTTTACCTTGCCGCTATGGACAACGCCCAGTATTATTTCTTTACCGGAGGTGGGACTGTGCTCAAAGCTATCGAGGAAGGAACACCGTACGGTCTCGAACCAGTTAAAGCCCTTATAGAAAACGCGGGGGCAGAGCCAAAAAAATCAGCCAGGAATTAGCTATCAGTGGGGGCATAAAGCAGGTTCATTTGAATTTATCGTATTCAGATGCTATAAATAAAAAATTATGGATATATTGACACGGAAAAGGATTACCAAGGCCTTATTTTTAATTCTATTGGTATTTTCCATTGGTATGATTGGATTTTACTACCTTCTTGACGGCCTCACCTTTATTGATACCCTTTATCTGACGGTAGTTACGCTAGCAACCGTAGGATACGGGGATTTTAGTCCCCACATCAACATGCCACCAGGAGGAAATCCATTAATTATCAAACTATTTGCTATTTTTTTTATTCTGTTCGGCATGAGCGCTCTTCTCTATGGAATCGGTGTCATGACCGAATATATTGTTTCTGGTGAGATGCTACGTGAGAGGCGCCGAAAAAGGATGCAGAAGCTCATTTCATCCCTGCGTGGCCATTACATTATCTGCGGAGCAGGTGAGACCAGTGTCTATATGATGCAGGAATTAAAAAAGACCCAACGGCCCTTTGTGGTCATTGAAAAATCAGAGGAACGTATACAGGAGCTGCTTATGCAGTTTGACAATCTTTTGTACATACAGGGAGATGCCACCCATGATGAAATCATACAGCAGGCCGGGCTTGAGCAAACCGTAGGTATTATAACGGCCCTTCCTGATGAAAAGGATAATCTGTTTGTTGTTATGTCACTGAGTCAGAAGAAAAAAGAGCGCGACAATGGATTCAGAATCGCGGCAAAAGTAACCAATTTTGGAAAGATGGCCCCTAAAATAAGAAGTGCCGGCGCTGACTGCGTTATTTCTCCCGAGTATATAAGCGGCCGGAGAATGGTATCCGAAATGTTCAGACCTTCAGTGACGACATTCCTGGACCGCATGCTTAAAGATGACCGTGCTGTCATGCGGTTCGAAGAGGTAACTGTCGCACCAGGCTCTGCTGTTGATGGAACAACACTCAAGGATGTGCGCATCCCGGAGAGAACTGGCCTTGTCATTGTAGCAGTGAGGAAAGGCGGTACTATCGGATTTATCTATAATCCCGGTGCCGGTCAAAAAATCGACGCAGGCGATGTTCTCATTTCTATGGGGGCTATGGATAAAATTCACGCCCTGCGAAAACTTGCACAATGAGAATGAGGAATGACAGTGGGTAAAAAATTTCAAGGTCATATTATTATCTGCGGCCTGGGAGCAACGGCTGTTCAGATTATTAAAGAACTTGTATCCTATCTCGACAAGGCCGGCGGAAAAGACACTATAATAGGTGAAGTGAGTTTTCGTGATTTTCTCGTTATTGACAGCTCCAGCGAAGCTATAGAGAAAATGAGCACTAAATGGCCAAAGATACACTACCTTGTCGGTGATGCAACGGATGATGATGTACTTGAAAACGCCTATATCAAGGATGCTTATGGTATTTTCCCGGTCCTGGCGAGCGAAAAAGATAACCTCTATATAACCATGGCTGCCCGTCAGCTCAATCCACGCATCAGGATTGTTGCCCGTACAGCTGATGTTTTCAATATCGGCAAAAAACTATTTAAGGGCGGTGCTAACTCGGTAGTCTCACCGAACCTTATTGGCGGACTGCGTCTTATCTCAGAAATTGCACGGCCAAATGTAACTGATTTTCTTGATGAAATGTTACGGGATAAAAATACAGAGCTGAAGATGGCAGAGCTTGTTGTCTCCCAGGATTCAGCACTCTGCGGGCTCTCTTTAAAAGAAGCATGCCTGCCAGAAAAATGCGGGCTCCTGATCATTGCCATGCAAAAACGCGGTGACTCGTTCTATACCTACAATCCGTCTGCTACTGAACGGATTGAGTATGCTGATACATTAGTAGTATTGGGATACAGGGATCAGATTGTTAGGTTAAAAAAACAGACAGGGAGCAAACTAAAAAGTTAATAATTTCTTATAGTTGCCAAAGAATCGCCCTACCTGGAATCATTTCCCAGGCCATCTTCGGCATCCTACTATCAGTGTGTTGAAGATCTTTTTGAGAGATTTGACCAGTCCTATTCGGACGCCCTAAGAAAACCCTGGAAGACTACATTCCCTTGTTGATCAAAATCAACTATATATAGAAATGGTCTTCTGATTTCTAATAAGCCGAACCTGAGGTCAAAAAACTCAACCCTATTATTGCCATCTGTAACCCCTTTATATCTTGCTGTAGGAAACCTGGCAAACCATAGGAAAGTTTTCACCCCTTCCAAGTTCAAGGCCTTTTTTATCCAGGGGGAATCGTCAAATCGATCCCATGTCCGGTATTGGATTAACTGTATTGGTTTATACCTTGAAAAAAACCTTCTTAAAAAATTCGCATCTGAGCTTTTTACCTTTTCACTATCTCCAATAAGATTAACAAACCCAGTATAAACCTTCTTTTCCGTGAGTATATAATTACCCCAAAGGAAGGGAGATAAAGGCTGTGGAAGAGAGGCTAACCTTTTGGCAGCTATACCCTTTTCAGTAGAATATCTCTTGGTTAAATTTAGGGCCCAGCTATGATTATAGGCACAAAGGGAAATATACAGGACAGCCACAATCACAGATATTCTCGCAATTACAGTGGCCCTTTTCTTCAAAATACATATCATAATTATAGGCAAGAGGAACGTTAAGGAAAGGTAAGGATCAATGATAAAGACCCAATCCAGGTAAAATCTATTATTTGAGAATGGGGTCAGGATCATGGTTCCATAGGAGGTGATAAGGTCCATAAAGGTATGGGCCAGAATTTCTACTACAAATATAATGAAAAAGGACCAAAATTTCTTTATCCCGGAGAACCTTACAAAAAACCAGGCAAATAGGATAGAAATAGGAACGATAAAGAAAATCGAATTGGTCAGGCTTCGATGATATTTGATCATGAATTCTGACCCGAGGAATATCCCCAGAATGCCATCCACATCAGGAAATATTGAGCCAGTAACCCCGGCTATTGTTCCCCATCTTCCAGTATCCTTGTTCAATCCAGTCTTGACAATTATGTATCCTGCAAGGGCATGGGTGGTTGTGTCCATATTGTTGCTAATACTACGTTGGTTACTTTATATTCAAGGCCAAAATCTATAGTAAACCTTCACGGCTCCTTGGAGACCTTTGAAAAATTATCTTACATATCATTGCGAGGAGTGAAGCGACGTGGCAATCTTTTATATTTTCAATGAGTTAGAGATTGCTTCACATTCGTTCGCAATGACAGAGTGGCCATTTTTCAAAGGTCTCCCTTGTTATCCGTTGACCATAGGGAAAAATTGACCGGCGAGATTTTACTTGTGAGCTAATATTCAACAGCGATCGGTAAACTTTTTCGAGTAAAGATTCTAATTGGAGAGAAAAGATTGAAATTATTAAGGGCTTACATGCGTCCCTTTATAATTACCTAACCAGACAAGACCAACTTTTTGAGGGTAGTTCTGTTCAAAGCTCTGGATATGGCGAATATACTTAGTGGCCTCATATTCCATCTTCATTCTTATTAGATTCTGTATATCTTCATAGACAACTGCATGGCATAAAATATCATCTCCTAATTCACCTTCTAAAAAGTCTCCATCTTTTAAAAAGAATTTTGCTAACTGGTTTACGGTATCTTCCATATCATACCGCCAGGTGATCTTATATACAGCTCCGCACTGACATCTGTAAATCTTATCAATGTTGTCAGGGAAGGGATAGGTATCTTCGCAGAATGGACAAATTACATTAAATGATCTCAACAAGGCTCATCTCCTTAAACTCTTACTGATCTTTTTTAAGGAATTTCTTTACGAAAAATCTTTCACCATGTCAACAAAATATCCTTGCGGATAGAAAGAAAAAATGACAACATCCTTTAGATAAATTTCTTCCTGGAAAGGTCAAGTACGTGTTGAATGCTCAAAAAATTGACTATACAGCCGCCCGTATCCCTTATCATGAACTTTATATCTACTACCTTGAAGGTCTCTTCAACAGGGAAGCAGAGTCTTTTTTAGGCACTGACTTTCTAGGAAATTGGATTGAAGAAGACAGCTCCTTCTTATTTTTTTCTCATCCAGCAAGGGGGCTTGTACAAAAGATGGTTGATGAAAATAAGAGATTAAAATTGATCGATGAGTATTATTTTACCTATGAGGAGTGGCAGGGTGGCAAGATCAAACCATTTAAGGTATCTCGTTTTTTGATTGTCCCTCCCTGGGAAGATGATCAAGAAGGTGATGAGGGAATAAAGATATTGCTGGATCCCGGACTTGTTTTTGGTACTTCTCTTCATCCTACAACAAGGGATTGTCTATTAGCTTTGGAGAAAATTTATGAAAAATATCAATTCCAAAAGGTTCTTGATCTTGGCACAGGTACAGGGATTCTGGCCTTAGGTGCAGCCCTCCTGGGAGCAGAGAGAATTTTGACTGTTGATATTAATCCTCTGGCAGTAAGGACAGCCTTGCTGAATGTCAGGTTAAATAGATTGGAGAAAAGGATTGAAGTTAAAGAGGGTTTGGCAGAAAATTTTATAGACCACCCCTCTGACCTGCTTATAGCCAATATACACTATGATATTATCTTAAAACTGATAAACGGAGAAGGATTTTTAAAGAAAAAATATTTTATTCTCTCAGGACTGATGAGGAGTCAGGCAAGGGATATCAGGTTACAATTATCTAATTATCCGATTGAAATTCTTTATGAGTGGGGCAACGATATGATTTGGTACACTATTCTGGGTAGAGTAGTGAGCTAAGATACTTAATGTTACAACCCTGTGAGCGCCTAAGGTTTTTAAGATGGATAAAAAAATAGAGACTATTCCTAAGCTGGAAGGCTATAACTGTTTTGCCTGTGGAACTGCAAACCCGATAGGGTTTAATTTAAGTTTTTACAGACAGGGAGAGTATATTTGTTCAGATATAACCCTGGGAAAGAATTATGAGGGATGGGAAAATATGGCCCACGGCGGGATCGTATCAACCCTTTTAGATGAAATTATGTCGTGGGCTGTAATATATTTCAAGAGAATTTTTTTTGTTACAAGAAGCATAAAGATAAAGTATGTCAGGCCTGTTCCATTGTATAGATTGCTGACCGTTAAGGGTAAAATAATAGAAAGGGAAAACAGACGCTTATGTAAGGCCAGGGGGTTTATTCAAGATGAGGATAAAAATATTTTGGTCAGGGGGGAGGCTACATTTGCTATTTTATCCGAAAAAGAACTTTATCTGGTGCCAGATAAGTTAAAGAGAGAGATGAATAATCTTTTTAAAAAATTTTAATCACATCGATTACACCTGCTGGAACGCCAGACTGCTATCATATATGATCGAAGAAAAAATCAGATTCCCATCTAAAGGCCTGCGCATTGAAGGTCTATTGTGTATGCAGGAAGGGGAAAGAGGTGTTGTCATCACTCATCCTCACCCGCTTTATGGTGGCACTATGTATAATCAGGTAGTAGAAACACTGGTTAAGGTCTATCAGGGTAAGGGTTTTTCCACCCTGAGATTTAACTTTAGAGGCGTAGGAGATAGTGAGGGGGGTTATGACCAGGGAAAAGGGGAAAAGGAGGATGTGAGATCTGCCTTAAGTTATATGCACGATAAGGGAAAGAGAGATTTTGATCTAGCTGGTTATTCATTCGGGGCATGGATAAATGCCAAAATTAAAGACAACGAGTCCCTGCTAAACAGAATAATTATGATATCCCCACCGGTTGCCTTTTTAGATTTCTCCTTTTTATCCTTCAATCCAAAGATAAAGGTAATAGTAACCGGTGGCAAAGATGACATTGCACCAGCTTATAAGATAAGGGATTTTATCAATACCTGGAATCCTGGGGCCCATTTTGAGGTCATTGACGGTGCAGACCATTTTTATTCTGGCAGGATAGATACCTTAAATTCTGTCTTGTCTCGTTTAATAAGTTGAGTTAAAAAATAGTAAATTAGGACGCAGATTCTCGCAGATATCCGCAGATATTTTCTCAAAATATTTAAAATCCTGATAATCTGCGTCCAAAAGCAAGTTCCGATATATAAAATCATGACCCCTATTGCATCCATTGAGATCGGAACCAACTCCATTAGGATGTTGATTGCTGAAAAAGGCAAATCAGATAGTGTCTTAAGGCCGGTTTCCAGAAAGAGAGTCATCACAAGACTGGGTGAAAACTTTAGCAGAGACGAAACTAATACTCTTAAGCCGGACGCTATGACCAGGAGCATTTCTGTGCTTAAGGATTTTTTTAGTATTGCCAGCCAATTTGGTATTTCTTCCCCAATTGTTGTGGCAACAGGAGTGGTTAGAAAGGCAGTCAATAGGAACAATTTTATTACCTTGATTGCTGAAAGGTTAGGTCATAATATAAAGATTATCTCCGGCAAAGAGGAGGCCGAACTAACTTGTAGGGGAATTTTATCATCATTGAATCACATGGGAGCGCCTTTAGTTCTTTTTGATCTTGGCGGAGGGAGTACCGAATTTATCTGGATTAATAATAAAATGAGGAAACCCATATCATTAGAGCTTGGAGCAGTTATTTTAACAGAGGATTATCTAATTGCCGATCCCCCAAAGAATGGGGAAATATATCAACTTATCAATCATATTGAGAATACATTTAAAACAAGGCTTGATTCCCTGAAAGAAACAGGTAAAAGAAAGTTTTCCATTGTCGGGACAGGAGGAACTTTAGTTAATTTAGCAGCAATGGTGCATGGTATTAGAGTTAGGGATTATAATGAAAAAATAAATGGCCTTGTAATTATGAAAAATGAAGTCGGGCTTCTCTTTGAAAAAATGAAGGGGATGCCAAGAGCGGAAAGGCTGAATCTCAAAGGCCTTGAGAGTGGAAGGGAAGATATTATCTTGGCTGGCACATTAATGGTAATTAAAATTATGGATTATTTCGAGAAAAATGAGATACTAATAAGTTATTCTGATCTATTAGAGGGCGTGCTTTTAAATTATATGGAAGGAGAAAAGTATGGATGATCAATCAATAAAGGAAGGACTGACATTTAATGATCTTCTTTTGGTTCCAGGGGAATCTACTGTATTACCAATAGATGTAGATGTTAAAACAGTGCTTTCGAGAAACATTTCCCTTAACATACCCATTGTCAGCGCAGCAATGGATACGGTTACCGAATCAGAAGCGGCTATAGCATTAGCCAGGCAGGGTGGTTTAGGATTCATACATAAAAATATGACTATAGAACGGCAGGCCTTGGAGGTTGAGAAGGTCAAGAAATCAGAAAGCGGTATGATTATCGATCCTATTACTATTGACCCGGAACAGAAAATTTTTGAGGTTCTAAATATTATGGAAAAATACAGTATTTCCGGGGTACCTGTTGTGAAAAAGGGAAATTTAGTGGGGATTATAACCAACAGGGATTTAAGGTTTGAAACAAGCCTGGATAGGGAGGTCGGAGATGTAATGACCAAGGATAATCTGGCCACAGTACCTGTCGGGACAACCCTGGAGGAATCAAAGACCATTTTACATAAAAGAAGGATAGAAAAATTATTAGTCGTTGACGATGCAGGAAAGCTGAAGGGGCTTATAACAATAAAAGATATTGAAAAGATAAAAAAATACCCTAATTCATGCAAAGATCATCTTGGTAGGCTTCGGGTTGGTGCAGCAGCTGGTGTTGGACCGGATAGAGAGGAGAGGATTGATAGGCTGATAGCTGCAAATGTAGATGTTATTGTTATTGATGCTGCCCACGGACACTCTGCAGGTGTAATAGAGGCAGTGAAGGGCACTAAAAGGCGATTCCCAAAATTAGAGTTGATAGCCGGCAATGTAGCTACAGCCGAGGGTACCAGGGCCCTTATTGATGCCGGTGTTGATGCAGTAAAGGTTGGCATAGGGCCCAGTTCAATATGCACAACAAGGGTAATTGCAGGTGTTGGTGTACCACAAATGACAGCTATCATG
Source organism: uncultured Desulfobacteraceae bacterium (assembly GCA_964436665.1). Taxonomy (GTDB): domain Bacteria; phylum Desulfobacterota; class DSM-4660; order Desulfatiglandales; family B25-G16; genus CAYTDY01. The sequence continues at coordinate 4,167 of CAYTDY010000015.1, read as the reverse complement.
GAATGCGCACAAGAGGCATCCAAGGCAAATATTCCAATTATTGGAGATGGTGGCATAAGATTTTCTGGTGATATTACCAAGGCACTGGCTGGCGGTGCATTTACAGTTATGATTGGAAGTCTCCTTGCCGGCACAGAAGAGAGCCCAGGAGAGACTGAACTTTTCCAAGGGAGAACGTATAAGGTATATAGAGGTATGGGCTCTATAGAGGCTATGAGGGAAGGGAGCAAGGATCGCTATTTTCAGGAAACGATAGTAGGAGAATCAAAATTGGTTCCAGAGGGTATAGTTGGAAGGGTTCCTTTTCGCGGCCCCTTAGCAAATACTATTCACCAGCTTACAGGAGGCCTAAAGGCAGGTATGGGTTATGTTGGGGCTTGCGATATCAAGGAACTACAAGCTAAGGCAAGATTTTTAAAGATTACGGCTTCAGGTATCAAGGAGGGGCATGTGCATGATGTGATAATCACCAAAGAGGCGCCTAACTACCAACTTGAATAGATATTAGTGATCCAAAGAGTTAAAGAGTTTTATTAGTTTTATTGGTTTAATTTGTTTTATTGGTTGAAGGCCTGGTGTGATAAATATTAGACCTTTGCAAAACCTGATAATTTTTGTCACCCTAAAAAAGAGGGTGGGCTTTTCTGAAGTAACTGGTGGTAGGGCGCTGTCTTTTCGCAACTTATCAGTGGGGGAAACCGCAGGCCTCCCGCTCCATCGAGCGGGGGGCAATGCGAAGGGGGTAAGAGTCCCCCATAGATAAGTTGCTGAAAAGACCAGCCCGGGAGCCTCGGAACTGAAGAAAAGCCCATCCTCGTTAAGAAAATATGAGTTATGTAGAGGTCTCAAATATATAAATCAACCAATAAAACCAATGGAACAAATGGAACCAAAAAATAACGAACATGCATACAGAAAACGGGTACACCATAAAGATTTGATCTCATTCAGGGTTTTAATCAAAGAAACTGATCTATTGGTCAGTTCTAACAGGGATCTTAGTAAACAGACCATGGATAGGGTACATAACTACCGGAGGCAACTGGAAGATTATATAAAGTCAAAATCAAATTTTTTGTCGACTCTTCTGCCTTTTCCTGAAGATCCTTTTGCGCCTGGGATAATAAGGGAGATGATTTCAGTTACCAGAATGTTTGGCGTGGGTCCAATGGCAGCAGTAGCGGGCACAATAGCTGAGTTTGTTGGCAGGGATCTTCTAAAATACACCAAGGAGGTTATTGTTGAAAATGGTGGAGATATCTTTCTTAAAACCAAAAGGCCTGTTACCGTCTCCATCTTTGCCGGAAGTTCCCAGTTAAGCGATAAGCTTGGTCTTATTATACATCCTGAACGGATGCCAACAGGCATCTGCACCTCCTCAGCTACAGTAGGACACTCTCTCAGTCTCGGTATTGCTGATGCGGTTTGCATTGTGGCCCCATCTGCATCTATTGCAGACGCCGCAGCAACAGCAATTGGGAACAGAATAACAGATAGATTTAAGCTTAAAGGGGAAATTGAGTCAATCAGAGGATCCAAAGATATCAAAGGTGGCGTGGTGATCATTGGCAAAACAATGGCAACCTGGGGGGAGATAGAGTTAACAAAGATAACTTAGGGGCGTTGTAGAATTTCCGATATATTAAATTAGGATAAGGGGGAGGTATGAAAAAATTTGTTTTTTATCTTTTACTTTTTCCTTTCCTTGTCTCTGCAAGTAATGCAGATGAGGCTTCAGTAAGAGACTATTTTAAAAAGGGGAATGCCTTCTTTGATCATGGTCAGTACGAGAAGGCGATCGAGAATTATAACAAGGTTATCGAGCTTGAACCTTCTAACATCAAGGCATATTATAACAAGGGCCTGGCTCACCAAAAATTGGGATTGCAAGATAAGGCAATAAAGGATTTCACCAAGATTATACAATTGAAATCAGACTATATCCAGGCCTACTTCGAAAGAGGGAATATCTATTTTGATAAGGGCCTTAATAAAGAGGCTATTGAAGATTATTCAAAGACCTTAGAAATTAACCCTGATGACGTCAACTCTCTCTTTAATAGAGGGCTTGCATATAAAAGAATGAAAAATTATAAGGCGGCTTATCAGGATTTTAAAAAGATATGCGACTCCGGTGATGAGAGTGCTTGCAAGTTAGCTAAAAAACTTTCAACATTAATAGTCTCTAAGCCCCCAGTCCCTGCCCCAAAGGATATTGAAAAGCCGATTTCGACTGTTAAAAAACAGATCACTCCACCTCCCATTAGTACTAGCCGCGATGAAGACTTAAAAGAAGAGAAACCCCAAAGTGTTACTGAGTGCTTAGAGAGACTTTTGGATCTTGGAGATGGAACAGTGAAGGATTGTAAAAGTGGCTTGATATGGGTTAAAGATATAAGATCCTCTGGAGAAATTAAGAATTGGCCTGAGTCGGTAACTTATATCCATACATTAAAATTTAAGTATTGTAAAAACTGGCGTTTGCCAACAAAGGATGAATTAAGAGTTCTTTCGGAAAATCTTCAGCATAATGTCAACCATCCATTTATTAATATCAAAAATGGCTTTTACTGGACAAAGGAAGAGCATGATCCTGGGCAAGCCTCGATTGTATACCTATTTCCTTATTCAAATGAGAGGATTAATACCAAAAAAAATACCTTTTGCATCGTCTTGCCTGTATGTTCATGTGAGTAATTATTCGACTTACAATAAAAAACGATACTGGTTATTTGATACCGGAAACTTGAAACTTTAGCATCCATCATCAAGCAACTTTAGGCACTTCCCATGAGAGATATTGTAAATTTTCTTTTTGAGGTAGGGATATTAAAGAAAACCCCAAGGTCTGGTTATCAATTTTTGGGCTCAGGTGGTGAATCAGTAGCTGAACATTCTTTCAGGGCTGCTGTTATAGCTTACCTGCTCGCAAAAAATAATCCGAAAGCAGACACGCAAAAGGTTGTCTTAATGAGCCTTTTTCACGATTTTCATGAGGCTAGAACAGGTGATCACAACTATGTAAACAAGAGATACGTCACTGTGAATGAGGATAAGGCAGTTATAGATTTAACCAAAAAACTCCCTGTTGGCCAAGAAATTGTAACCTTAATCGATGAATTTAATTCCAGAGAAACCCTTGAAGCAAGATTAGCTCAGGATGCTGATCAGCTTGATTTTATCTTAGAGCTAAAAAGACAACAGGATCTGGGAAACAAATCCGCTACCGAATGGCTGAGATACTCGGTTAAACGCCTTATTACTGATTTTGCCAAAAAACTATCTGATGAAATAATTAAGACAGATAGTAGTGATTGGTGGTTTAAAAAGAAGGAGGAGCTATGGGTCAATGGGCCGAATAAGCATAAATAGCTATTACTCCGAGTTAAAGGGAAAGCGGATTATCCCTATCACATTTCTTTTATCATTTATAATCCATGTAAGTATAATTATGGCCTTTCAGGGTATCTTCCCTATACCATGGTTCAGGGGGAAGCTCAGGGCCTATAAGGTAGATTTAATCCGCCCGCCCATTAAAGAGATTATGAAGAGTAGTAAAGAAAACGCTTCTCCCATCAGTCAAATTCCCAGTAAACCGCCTACTATAGAAACCAAAGAGGCAACAATATCCTTAGACACCAAGGATTCTACCTATCATCCCTATACAAAAGTGATAAAGAAAAAAATACTTAATAATTGGATTTATCCATTATCTGCCCGGCAGAAATTTATTCAGGGCGATCTTCTAATAGTCTTCAGGCTGGATAGAGAGGGCAACCTTATTGATTGCAACATAGCCAGCTCCTCCGGGCACGAAATCCTCGATACACATGCCCTCAAAGCTATAGAATTGGCAAATCCATTTCCGCCTTTTCCTGAAAATATAACGGTTCAATTTCTTAATATAAATGCCTCCTTTGCCTATCAGTTAACATTTGAACGATAAAAATTATTTCCTCTAATCCGAAATTCAACTACTTCCAGGTTAAATGATATTGATCACCGGCATGAATCCTGGATTGAATATTTCAAACTGCATTGGAAAGTCTTCGGGGGTAGGCTGAGTTATGATTAATAGCAGTAGTCAAACCCTAAGCCCCGATTATGGGAATTACAAGATGTTGGGGTTGGCTAATTGAAGGGCGAAACTAACTGATTTGGTCGCTC
>CAYTDY010000014.1:0-18559 GCA_964436665.1 uncultured Desulfobacteraceae bacterium | reverse complement strand
TCCTTTAATTATGCCTGCGAGAGGGAGACATTCGGAAAGGCCTTGATTGGACGTCAGGCCATCAGTTTTATGCTTGCAGATGCAGCCATGCAGATAGAGGCGGGCAGAAGCCTTATGATAGAGGCTGCCAAACAGCACGATAGAAAGAAGTCGAACATAAAATTGGCATCGATGGCTAAATGCTTCTGTAGTGACATGGCCATGAAGATAACAACAGATGCTGTTCAAATTTTTGGTGGCTATGGGTATATGAAGGATTATCCGGTAGAAAGGCTATTTCGGGATGCAAAGCTGACCCAGATTTTTGAAGGCACCAATCAGATTCAGAGGCTGATTATTGCCAGGGAAATGCTAAAGGAAAGGCAGTAGACAGTTCTTTTTAGTATTGATACTTTTTGTAACTATGGTAGGGACTATCACATAGGTATTTTTCCCTAAAACAAAACTACACCCATTCATAAATGAGTGTGGCTTTGTTATTTTTAAGTAAAATACCTTATTGAACCAAACACTTTAAGGAAATAAAATTTATCTTGACAGGTATTAGTAACTATGATGTAGTTACAATGTAGCTATAAAAATTGTGAATAAAGGATGGAGGAAGATGTGAGACTCAAAGGAAAAGTAGCCTTGGTAACTGGGAGTAGTAGGGGTGTTGGAAGGGCTATTGCTTTGGCCTATGCCAGAGAAGGTGCCGATGTTGTTGTCAACTATACATCCAACAAAGAAGCCGGTGAGGATGTAGTTGCAGCAATCAAGGAAATAGGAAGCAGGGCTATTCTTTTTAAGGCTGATGTGGCAAAAGGGGCTGAGGCTGAGGCCTTGGTTCAAAAGGGAATCGAGGAGTTTGGTGGCTTGGATATTCTGGTAAATAATGCAGGATTTAGCAGGCCAGCTATGTTGCTAAAAATGAGTGAAGATCAATGGGATCAGGTATTGGATATTCACTTAAAAGGAGCCTTTTTATGTTCACAGTTTGCTGCAAGACATATGAAGGAGCAAAGCAAGGGCAAGATTATTAATGTAACCTCAGTGGCGGGTATAGTGGGCACAGTAGGTCAAATAAACTATAGTGCTGCCAAGGGAGGGCTCTTAAGTTTCACCAAATCGGCGGCAAGGGAACTCGCACGGTACAATATATGTGTAAATGTTATTTGCCTGGGTATTGTGGCCACAGATATGACCGAAAAAATACGGGCAGATGAGAAGCTCAAAGAAATATATATGAACAGAATATTGCTCAAACGTTTTGCTGAACCAGATGATATTTCCCCAGCATTTGTGTTTTTAGGCGGAGACGAGAGCAACTACATTACCGGTCAGCTTCTGTGCGTTGACGGTGGTTATGGGATGATTTAACAGGAAGAAGTGCCTAAAGTGACTAAAGTTATGAGACCTTTGAAAAATTATCTTACAAGTCATTGCGAGGAGCAAAGCGACGTGGCAATCTTTTATATTTTCAATGAGTTAGAGATTGCTTCACATTCGTTCGCAATGACGGAGTGGCCATTTTTCAAAGGTCTCAGTTATAAGTGCCTAAAGTTAAAAAAAGTAGTGAGTAACAAGTAACGAGAATAAGCTCAAAAAACTCGGAAAACTAAAATAAGGAGGATTAAGATGGCAGAAATACCAGATAAGATACAGACATGGCAGATGGTTCAACCTACATCAAGGAACAAAGAAACAGGGGAAGTAACTCCTGGTAAATTAGAAAAAACTACTATACCTGTGCCTGAATTAAAGCCTGGTGATGTTTTGGTGGAAATAGCAGGATGCGGGGTTTGTCACACTGACCTGGGTTTCTTTTATGATGGCGTCCCTAATGTTTCAAAACCACCTCTAACCTTAGGCCATGAAATTGCAGGGATCGTGGTTGCTGGAGATGAAAAATGGATGGGGAAAGAGGTAATTATCCCCGCAGTTATGCCCTGCCGTAAGTGCATGCTCTGCAAAACAGGGAGGGGCAATAGATGCCTTAATCAGCTCATGCCGGGTAACAGCCTTGGGCTTTATGGTGGTTTCTCAAGCCATATTCCAGTACCGAGCGTAGATCTCTGTGAAGTGAGAGACAAAGGGGAGATTCCTTTATCACACTTCGCAGTAGTAGCTGATGCCGCAACTACGCCCTATCAGGCTGCTGTGAGGGCAGATCTTCAGCCTGGAGATAATGTAATTGTAATAGGAATTACTGGTGGTGTCGGTCAGTATATGGGGCAGGTGGCCAAGGCCCTCGGTGCAAAAACAGTCATTGGCATTGCCAGAAACCCTGAAAAGCTTAAAAGAGCCCTTTCATATGGTGCTGATTTTGTTATCAGTTCAGTTGATAAAGAGGTTAGGGATGTTGTGAAAGAATTTAGAGGTATCTCAAAGGAAAATGGTCTCCCAAATTACGGCTGGAAGATATTCGAGGTTTCAGGAGTAAAGACTGGCCAGGAGATTGCATTGGCCTTACTCGGCTTTACCGGAAAATTGATTGTGGTCGGATTTGGCCTTGCAAAAGTGGAATATGCTATTGGCAGGCTCATGGCCTTTGATGCCGACATTATTGGAACATGGGGCTGTTTGCCAGAATATTATCCTATAGTGCTTGATATGGTCTTAAGCAAGAAGATTGATATAGAATCATTCGTGGAAACAAGGCCAATGAGTACTATTGCAGAAACCTTTGAGGAAGTGCATAAAGTAGGTTCGCCAATAAAAAGAATAGTTTTAACACCCGATTTTTAGGCAAAAAAATAATAAATTTTAACCAAAAAAAGGAGGAAAAATTATGGCTTTAGAATGGATGCCAAGAGACAACGAAAAGAAAGATCATTTGTTGCATACAGATGTTCACTGGGGTACGGAACCCCCATGTGTAGTTTACGAAAAGCGCCCCCTGAAGGACCCAAACGGGAATGTGATGGATGGGCTTTTTGTATCCTGGATTCGGTTAAACAATCCCAAACAGTACAACTCTTACACCACAGAGATGGTAAAGGGTGTAATCGCTGGTTTTGAAAATGCCTCCTTAGACAGGAGCGTTGTGGCGGCTGTCTTTACAGGTACTGGACCCTATTCCTTTTGCACCGGAGGCAATACCGCAGAATACAGTGAATTCTACAGCATGAGACCGGATGAATACGGCCAGTACATGGAGCTTTTTAACCACATGGTGGACTCCATCCTTGCCTGTAAAAAACCAGTCATTTGCAGGGTGAACGGCATGAGAGTGGCAGGTGGCCAGGAAATCGGAATGGCCTGCGATCTTGCCATTGCCTCTGATCTGGCTATTTTTGGACAGGCTGGACCCAGGCACGGTTCTGCCCCTGACGGCGGCTCATCTGACTTTCTACCCTGGTTTCTCGGCATGGAGGATGCCATGTGGAACTGCGTCTCCTGCGAGATGTGGTCTGCCTATAAGATGAAGATGAAAACCCTCATTAGCAAATGCGTACCGGTCTTGAAGGTGGATGGGAAATGGGTCCGAAACCCCATGATCATTACCGACAAATACGTCGAAGATGGAGAAATCGTCTATGGCGAGTTCAAGACTGGGGAAGAGGGCAAAGAGGCAAGAGCTTTCGTAAAAGAGCATCAACCAAATGCGGACTTTGAGCTATTAGACAAAGAAGTTGACAATATTATGTGGACCTTTGCAAACCTCTTCCCTGCATGCCTGATCAAGTCCATTGACAGTGTTCGTGCTAAAAAGAAGTTCTTCTGGGATTACTCAAAGAACTACAACAGGCATTGGCTTGCTGCTAATATGAGCGGTGAGGCCTTCTTAGGCTTTGGGGCATTCAACACCAAGAGGATCACCGGTAAAGATACCATCGACTTTATCAAGTTCCGCCAGAACATCGCTGATATGAAAACCTGGGATATGGATATGTTCGCGGAAGTGCTTGGAAAGCCCCAAGAATAGATAAAAAATAAATAGTAAGAATTGGAAAAAGAAAAGATCCAGAAGGTGACTTCTGGATTTTTTCTTTAAGAATAAATAGTTAAATTGAATTATAGCAGTTTTTAAATAAATAGTTGATATAGCATGCAATATTAAATATAAAGATAATTATTTTTTCCTTAAAGCAGGATACTAAAAAAAGCTTTATATGAATAGGAAGGTTTAACTGAGAAAAGAGATAATTAGAAAGGAGAAGACGATGCTATACAAACATATTAGTTCACAAATTGATGGGGGACTCGGTACAATTACATTGAGTAGACCTCCTGTGAATGTTCTTAATATTGAAATGATGGATGAGATAAATGATATACTTAATGATTGGAGAGAAAATAAGGATCTCAAGGTAGTTCTCTTTAATGCAAATGGCAAGTGTTTCTCGGCCGGTGTGGATGTGGGAGAACATATGGGTGATCTGGTAACAAAGATGATCGAGAGTTTCCATGGTATGTTTCGATTGATGGACAGATTAGGTGCGGTTACTGTATCCTCTGTGTATGGGTCTTGCTTAGGTGGTGGGTGTGAGCTTGCAATTTTCTGTGACCTAGTAGTTGCGGATGATACAGCCAAATTCGGCCAACCGGAGATCCAGGTGGGAGTGCTGCCGCCAATTGCTGCTCAGGTAATGCCCAGAATTATCGGAAGAAAGGCTGCTATGGATTTGATTCTATCAGGGCGGATTGTCTCTGCCGAGGAGGCGATGGATATGGGACTCATAAACAAGGTAGTTGCAAAGGGTGATTTATCCGAGGAAACTGATAAATTCATAAAACCTTATCTATCTCTTAGTGCTGAGATTATAAGGATTACCAAAAAGACGATAAATGCAGGCTTGATAGATGACTTTGAGCCATCATTAAAGATTATTGAAGATATATATATAAATGAATTGATGAAAACAGCTGACGCTCAGGAGGGATTGAAGGCATTTTTAGAAAAGAGAAGCCCTGAGTGGAAGAACTGTTGAGTACTGGAAACTCGAAGCTTGAAACTGGAAACTGGATGAAATCAATAAACCCAACTAGTAAGCAGCAGGGATTATCAAGTTTCAAGTATTAAGTATCCAATGAGCATTTGGTAAAAGTTGATAATTTTCTTATCCATTACCTTGAGTAGCTGAATAATGGAAAGATTAATCATGAAAAGATTTATTAAATTTTTAATACCCCGTCCGCTTGCGGCGGGGTTACTGATCAAAAATCAGGTCCAGGGCTTGCCCTGGGGTTTAATACCTTTTATTTCTTTACTTCTTATTATAGGTATTTTTGGTTGTGCTATTAGCAAAAAGAAGATAAAGGTTTGTACTTATAAAAAACCGGCTATAATATTGCCAGAGACAGTGGAAGGTCGGCCATCCAAACCCTATATAGTAAATGGGGTACCATATTACCCACTTCCAAGTGGGGAAGGGTTTGTTCAGAAAGGCATGGCTTCCTGGTATGGGAAGAAGTTTCATGGGAAGAAGACAGCCAATGGTGAGATTTACAATATGTATGATAAGACCGCTGCCCATAAGACGCTACCTTTTGGAACGTATGTGAAAGTGAAAAATCAATCGAATTTAAGAGAGATTGTGGTTAGGATTAACGACAGGGGTCCTTTTGTTAAAGGGAGGATTATTGACCTGTCTTATGGAGCTGCGAGGGGGATAGGATTGGTTGGTCCTGGGGTAGCACGGGTGCGTTTGGTTGCCTTATCGAAGGAGGTTGGCAAGATAAAGTCGGGTAATAAATATAAGCCCCTTTTAGAGGTAAAGGATTTTAAAAAAGGGAAATTTACTATACAGGTTGGCGCCTTTGAAAAGGAAGCAAATGCTAAAAGGTTGGCAGAGCGCCTCAGGGTTATCTTTGATCATGTTACTACTGCAACTTATATACCAAATGAAGGAAAAACCCTTTACCGGGTCAGGGTTTCCCTTTCTAAAGATATAAGTGAGGCTGGTCAGATAGTTAAAAAATTGGAATATCTCGGATTTTCAGAGAACTTTATTGTGGCACTTTAGTTATGATTGATTTTTCTTCGGAGAACACCAGAGGTTCTAAAAGCAACAATTCTCCTTGCCCTTAACTTTAGGTCTTTTTTGGTTTGAGGGTTTCTCCCCCTTCGAGCTGCTTTATCTTTGACAACGAATTTCCCAAATCCACTTACAAGGAGATTTTCTCCTTTCTCTAAGCTTTGCTTGATTATTTCTAACACACTCTCTACAACCCTTCTCGATTGGTTTTTGCTTAGACCAACCTGATTGTAAATGCTATCTATAATTTTTTCTTTAGTTAGGGACATGTATCTTCCTCCCTGGTTTTTTGGTTTATTATTCGAAGCCATACTTTTCTTTTAGTTTCTGGCAGACTATATTGGGGACAAGACCCTTAATAGTTCCCCCTAAACTAGCTGCCTCTTTTATTATAGTGGAACTGATATAGAACCATTTATAATCAGTCATCATAAATATTGTTTGAATATTTTTGTTTAACTTCCTGTTCATTAATGACATCTGAAATTCATATTCAAAATCTGAGAGAGCCCTCATTCCTCTCAAAATAATATTGGTTTTTTTGCTTGCCACATAATCAACAAGTAAACTGCTAAAGGAGTCGATAAAAACCTTATCATCGTTTTTGACTGATTCCCGGATCATCTCCATCCTCTCATCTAAGGTAAAAAGGGTATTTTTCATAGGATTGGAGACAACGGCAATAGTAATAGAATCAAATATGGTAAGAGCCCTTCTTAAAATACTGAGATGGCCGTTGGTGATAGGGTCAAAGGAGCCGGGATAAATAGCCATTTTCCCCATTTTATCTCTCCTCATGATTAGTGTAAAAACCTACAAATGTCGATCCGTAAGACCTTGTTGATTTAAGCCGAAGATTATGAACCTGAGAAGGAAATGGATTCTTAGCATTGGTTGATGATTCCACAACTATTCTGCCATGTTTAGCCAATAGATTGCATTCTATTAGTTTATAAATGGTTGGCTTAATATATCCCTTTTCATAGGGAGGATCAATAAATACCAGATCGAATTTACCATATCCCAGATCTTGGATATGGGCTAAACCATTCGGCAACTCCTCTTTTATAATCATTGAAAATGCCTCATACCCGCAAATGCTAAGGTTTTTCTTAATTACAGCAAGAGCCTTATTTGATTTATCTATAAAAACAGTCTCTTTGGCCCCTCTGCTTAGGGATTCGATGCCCAGAGTCCCTGTGCCAGCAAATAGATCTAATATGGAAAGGCCAATTAGTGTCTGTCCCAGGATGTTGAAGATAGAGCCCCTAACCATATCCGAGGTAGGCCGGATGTTAGATCCTTTAATCTTTGCCAGCCGGCGGCCCCTGATCATACCGCCAGTTATTCTCATGATAGTTTAAAGTTAATAGTGCCCGCACGCCTCGTCCCGCAGATCGGGATGGGCAGGCCTAAAGTGAGCTAAGGTAAATGTTATTTTCATCCGGACAACGAGCTACTGACATTAGCGAAATTTTCATAATTATTTGTTTAAACGCCGTTCCGTTTTTTTGGAGAGGAATCGATTATCAAGTTAGCTTTATTTACCTGTCTACGAGCTAGGCGATAGAGCGTTATTACAGGGCCTGAAACAACATACATAGAAGAAAAGAGGAATAAAATCAATGCTGGCTTATAAGCTACAACAATAAAAAGAAGGATTGTGGATACCAGGACATTGAAGGGTTTTTTCTTGAAAAGCTCAAGTTCTTTAAAACTAAGATAATCGATTGTGCTAACCATAAGAAATGACAGGAGATAGATGATACTTATAATAATAACATATTTACTTTCAGTAAGACCACCGAAAGAATCTATAAAAAGAACGAGGGTGGCAATAAGGATAGCTGCCCCAGGGATGGGTAATCCCTTGAAGTGACGAGATTCAAGATTATTTTTTTGAATATTGAACCTGGCAAGTCTCAAGGCACCGCAGATAATGTACAAAAACACGGCTAACCAACCAAATCTTCCAAATGGTTCCAGGGACCACTCAAAGGCTAGTAAACCAGGAGCAACACCAAAGGCAACCAGGTCTGACAGAGAATCATACTCGGCACCGAATTGACTGGTTGTGTTGGTAAAACGCGCAATTTTTCCATCTAATCCATCAAATATAGAAGAGATAAGAATGGCAATGGCTGCAGGATCATATCTGCCTTGTATAGTTGCAATAATGGCATAAAATCCGCAAAATAGGCTGCAGGAGGTAAATAGATTGGGAAGGATGTATATTCCTTTTTTATTCCTCTTTGTTAATCTATTTCCTGTTTTCACTCTAATTGAGATATCCTATAACTGTTTGACCAGCTTTAACTTTCATCCCCTTGCTAACCACAATTGTGCTGTAAGGGGGGAGATAGACTTCAAGCCTTGAGCCAAACCTGATTAATCCAAATCTCTGACCTGTTTCTACATAATCCCCATTTTTAACCCAACAGGCGATTCTTCTGGCAATGAGACCGGCGATCTGAACAAAAATAATCTTTTTTTTATCATCTGTTTCTAAGGTTAGAATATTATGCTCATTGTAAAGAGAGGCCTTATCCCTATTGGCTGAAAAAAATTTGCCCGGGTGATAGGATAGCTGGGCAATTTTACCTCTAATGGGGATTCTGTTAATATGTGCGTTAAAGATAGACATGAAGATACTTATTTTTATCGCCTTGCCTTCCGAGCGAGAATCTCCATTATTTAGTTTCTCTATTGATATTACCTTTCCATCTGCTGGTGTAAAAATTACCTTTTCCTCGCTTGTAAGGGTTCTCTTAGGGTCACGAAAAAAAAAGATAGTGAGCAAGGTTAATACTGACAGAGGAATGGCTAAGAGTTCCCATTTAAGTATTAAAAGGATAGATGTCAATCCTATTCCAGTAATTATAAAAGGAATTCCTTCCCAGGCAACTGGTAGCTTATTATTTATCTTTTTTTGATTCAATCTAAGTCCTTGTAAACCCTGTTAGAAGGTTTGGACAGGGCTTTAAATTACGCTCTCAAACTTATTGGTTTTTTACCTCACCAAGAATGGCAATACTTCCTTTCTAACAGGGTGAAATTTACTTTTCTCTTTTTTTAAGCGTTTAATACAAATTTAATTATTTGTCAATATGACATTTAAAAAGTGCCTAAAGTTAATAAATAAACTTCTAACCTAACCTTTAACTCCTAACTTTAGCTCACTGTCTTTGGTAAACGTATATCTGCCTCTCTAAGATAGATTGGAGCAAGCTCGCTTAAACTGTCTGAGTCCCATTTTTTAAGTTTTTTTAATCCCAATATACCTAAGGATGAGGCCTTAAGGTTCCAGAGATTTGCAGGTGCTAATAAGCTTTTACTCCCCAGTTGTTGTTTTAAGATCAGACCTTGATTAGCAAGATCATTTCCTATGAAAATTGTTTTGTTTTCAATAATAGAACTAATGCTTTTAATTTTTAGACATGTGTCTTCTTTAAGCCTGGATAAGTGGCCATTAGCATCCCATCGAAAAAGGGCAATGAACACCTCCCCTTTGCGTGAAGTCACAAGAGGGCAAATATCTTCTTTTAAGAAAGGGAGCTGGTTGGCCATAGCCATTAAGGTAGGAACGCCAATTATTGGTATATGAAGGCATTGAGAGACTCCTTTAACAACAGCTAGGCCTATTCTAATGCCGGTAAAGCTACCTGGACCCAAGGCAATAATTAAGCCGTCCAGTTTTTGAGGTTCAAGGCCCACCTTAGTGAGTAGATCATCTATTGCTGGCATCAGATTGCTAAAGTGACTTGACCTGGAAGGAAGGATATATTCACCTAAAAGAATTTCATCCTTCATTACTGCCAGGCTGTACTGGTTGGTTGAGGTGTTTATGGAAAGGGTATTCAATTGTCGATTTTCGATTGCTTCCGAGTCCCGCCCCGTCCCGATGGGATCGCCCCATCCCGATACCTGTACGGGATCGGGAGGATCACTTCGGGAGAATCGGGGACTATTTTCTATTGAAGACCTTAAATTTTCACTTATTTGGTGATTATTCTTATCAGATCATTGTAGAAGACGATGGCCATTAATAGGATAAGAAGGAAAAAACCTACTTTCTGAGCCATCTCTCTTTTTTTAATACTTATTGGTTTCCTTATTGCAATCTCTATTAAAAAGAAAAGGATCATTCCACCATCCAAGACTGGTACTGGTAGAAGGTTTAAGATGGCGAGATTGATGCTTATAACCGCCATAAAGGGGAAGAGATAACCTAAGTTTTCTCTCGCTATTTCACCTGTTAGCTGTCCGATCATGATAGGCCCACCAAGTGTTTTAAGGGGAACAACGCCTTGAAATAGCTTTATAATTGTTAAAAAAGTTAAGGCCGTCACTTCCCATGTCTTTTTCCCTCCTTCTATAATTGCCTGAAGGGGGCTTAATTGTAATGTATTTATATTTCCACTCGCCACGATTCCTATTAAGGCTGATTTAATCTCTTCTCCAAAAATGTTTTTAACAATATCCTCTTCTGGAAAGACAGTTATTGAAATCCTTTTACTTTCTCTTGTTATTACCATGTTTAATCCCTTGCCATGGCTTTTTTCTACGAATTTTTTTATATTTCTCCATTTATTGATTTTTTTGCCATCAATATATTCGATAATATCACCTTTTAGTATTCCAGCATTATCTGCAGGAGAGTTAGGTCGTACTTGTCCAACTTCTGCAGTCATAATGGGGTAACCTGATATTAGGTAGATGCCACAAAAAAGAAGGAAGGCTAAAAGGAAATTAAAGATAGGGCCGGCGGCCGCAATGGTAATCCTATGTAATACAGGTTTATTATTAAAAGACCGATGGGCCTCTAATGGGTTTATTTCTTCATCATCGTCTTCACCAAACATCTTAACGTAACCTCCAAGAGGAAAAGCTGCGATTACATATTCAGTTTCTCCTATCTTTTTCCCTATCACCTTCGGGCCAAAACCAAGGGAAAATTTAGAGACCTTAACATTACATAACTTGGCTACCAGAAAGTGTCCGAGTTCATGGAAAAAGATCAAAACACCAAGGACAATGATAAATGGTAATATATAATAAAGTATAGTACTCATAACCTATCCGTCTATATAAGATAAGATCTTAAAATTTAGCCGGGTTTTCCAAGACACCTTTCTTAACATTACTTTCCTACCATCTCCTCCAGGATTTCTGTTGCCCTAGATTTAGCCCATTGATCTGCCTCCATGGCTTGATCAATGCTGTCTATAGGAAAGGTTTCGTGTTTTTCCATAGTTTTTTCAACAAGTTGAGGGATCTCCAAAAAACCTATCTTTCCTTCTAAAAAGGCATTAACAGCTATTTCATCAGCACCGTTTAAGATAGCTGGCATACTTTTCCCTATTTTACCGGCAGAAAGTGCTAAGTCCAGACATCTGAATTTCTTTTTATCAGGTTTTCCAAAACTCAATTTTCCAATATCTAACAGATCTAACGAGGGCAATTCCCCTTTAAGATGCCTGGGGTAAGAGAGGGCATAAGATATTGGTATTCTCATGTCCGTGGGGGCTAATTGTGCTATAATAGAGCCATCCATATACTCAACCATGGAATGGATAATGCTTTGCGGATGAAGGAGGATCTCTATTTGATCTATATCTACATTAAAAAGCCATTTTGCCTCGATTGCCTCCATTCCCTTATTCATCATAGTTGCTGAATCTATAGTTATTTTCCGACCCATTTTCCAATTTGGGTGTTTTAATGCCTCTTCAGGAGTAACCTTGGATAATCTTTCAATAGAGGAATCCTTAAATGGTCCGCCAGACCCTGTCAAGATGATCTTTTTCAGGTCTTCCCTGTTGTGTCCCTGGATAGATTGCAGTATTGCGCTGTGTTCGCTGTCAATAGGGAATATGTTTACACCCCTCTTTTGTGATTCTTTCATTAGTAAAGATCCAGCTATTATTAATGTCTCTTTATTGGCTAAAGCAACATCCTTGCCGGCAGTTATGGCTGAAAATGTTGGAAGTAATCCAGAGGATCCGGTCATTGCTGCTATAGCTATATCTACATCTGAAAGGGTCGCTATCTCTACATAGCCTTCTGTGCCATATAAAATCTCCGTGTTTGTCACGTTGTTAAGCCTGATTTTTAGATCCTTGGCAAGATCAGAATTAATAACTGCTGCAAAACGTGGTTTAAATTCCTTTATTTGATTTAAAAGTAAATCAATGTTTTTCCCTGCACCAAGTGCTACAATTCGGTATCTTTCTTGGTTACCTTTGATAACCTTGAGTGAATTAATTCCAATATAGCCAGTAGAGCCAAGCAGGCATATATTTTTCAAAATAAAATAGCTCCTCAGAAGGTCAGAGTTTAATAGCTTAAATATATGTATAGAACAGGAATTGCAAAAAGCAGACTGTCTATTCTGTCTAATATCCCTCCATGCCCTGGCAAAATCTTACCACTATCTTTGATATTTGATATTCTTTTTAGCATACTCTCTGCCAAGTCACCAAACTGCCCGCTTATCCCTATTGCTATAGCTAATACCATAATAGATATAATAGATAAAGAAGGAAAGAATAAGAAGCCAAAGATGCCAGCAGTTATTGTGTTT
Organism: uncultured Desulfobacteraceae bacterium; assembly: GCA_964436665.1. Lineage (GTDB taxonomy): Bacteria > Desulfobacterota > DSM-4660 > Desulfatiglandales > B25-G16 > CAYTDY01. The sequence continues at coordinate 6,016 of CAYTDY010000014.1, read as the reverse complement.
GCTATTAGACCTCCTAATGAGCCTTCCCAGGTTTTCCCAGGGCTTATCTGGGTTAGTTTATGCCTTCCAAAACGCCTTCCCAAATAGAAGGAAGCAGTATCGCCAGCAAAGGTAACAGCCAGGATGAAAAAAATCCACATTTGACCCTGAGGAAGCCTTGCAATTATCACAAGAAAGGCCAGGGGAAGACAGATATAAAAAGGCCCCATGATTATCTGTCCGATATCACCCATTTTGGTGTGGTCTTTTGAATAGCTAAATATAAAGAAGGTTATAGGAAAAATAATAAAAAGGGGAAATATTGCTATATAAAAGAGGCCTTTAGCCAAGAAGGAGCAAAATAAAGTAGCGGTTAAAAGATAATTAAAGAAGACAGCCCTTTCTGCTACCCTAAGTCTCATTATTGCATAAAATTCATTCAAACTTGCCAACGCTACAAAGAGGATTAAAATAGTAAATACCCATGAAGGGGCTAACATAATGATCCCAAATAGAAAAGGAATAGCGATAAAGGCTGTTATTACCCTCTTCATATGTATTGTCATTTATTCTGTCCTTTTTTCTTAATCGGGGCGAATTATCTGTTCCCCAGTGGACCCGAAACGTCTTTCCCGTTTCTGGTAATCGAGAAGGGCTTCAAGATATCGTTCCTTATGGAAATCTGGCCAGAGGGTAGGGGTAATGAAGATTTCTGTATAGGCTATCTGCCACAAAAGAAAGTTACTTATCCTATATTCCCCACTTGTTCTTATAAGTAAATCTGGATCTGGGATATCAGATGTATAAAGGTACTTGGATATACGTACCTCTGTAATCTGCTTAACATTTAATTTACCTTTTTCAATGTCTTTAAGCATATTTTTCAGTGCCTCGACAATTTCCTGTCTTCCTCCATAGCTCAAGGCAAGGATCAGAGTCATCTCTTTATTGTGGGCAGTTTTTTCTATTGCTTGCCAAAGGATTTTTTGAACCTCTGGTGGAAGTTTTTCGGTTTGCCCAATGCATGCCAGCCTAATCTCATTATTTAGCATCTCCTTTAGCTCACTCTTAAGGTAGCGGCTTAGAAGATTCATCAATGCCTTGACCTCATATTTAGGCCTTTTCCAATTTTCCTCGCTAAAGGCATAGAGGGTAAGCCATTTTATGCCTAATTCACGGCTGGTTCTTACAATATTCTTTACAGATTCTATGCCCTTTTGATGGCCGGCGATCCTATTAAGGCCTCTTTTCTTTGCCCATCGCCCGTTACCATCCATTATTATAGCGACATGTTGGGGTAATTTATCTGGGTTTAATTGTTCCATTTGAAGGGGCTAAAGTAAGAATATTAGAGAATAGTTTAATGATTTTAAAGACATAAACATTAAGAAAAAGATTTTGGGATTGCAGTGTATCTTGAGAATGTCAAATGCCAAAGTTCAAAGCTCAAATTCACCCTGTTAAATCCCCATAGGGAGTCCCGCAAAGCGGGAATTTAACAGGGTAAATGTCAAAATCCAAAGTCCAAACAGGGAGGCTTCGGCATTGAAGCATTTGGTCTTGATTTGACATTTGGGCTTTGTTATTTGTAATTGTCCCAAAACTTTTGTCATAGAAAAGTTTATATAACATTCGAAGAATACAGCCCAAAAACATTATCTCAAAAACTATAGTTAGCGTCAAAATTGGAGTATTTCATTTTCTTTTTCTTTTCTGATTCCCTCTATTTTTTCAATGAATTCATCGGTAATTTTTTGCACTTTATCTTGATACTTATACATTTCGTCTTCTGATATTTCACTTTCCTTTCTTTGCTCTTTTAACATCTCATTAGACTCACGTCGGTGATTTCTAATGATTGTTTTGCTCTCCTCAGCCATTTTTTTGGCTATTTTGGCAAGTTCTTTTCTCCTCTCCTCTGTCAAGGGAGGTATTGAGATCCTGATCAATTTTCCATCGTTTATGGGCGTGAGTCCAAGTCCGGATTTCAGTATGCTTTTCTCAATGTTTCCTATGATTGTTTGATCCCAGGGCTGGATAGTTAAAAGCCTACTTTCCGGGCTGCTAATAGAGGCAATTTGATTCAAGCGCATCTGGGTTCCGTAACATTCAACTTTTATGCCCTCAAGTATGGATGTGGATGCCCTTCCAGTTCTCATCTTCTTGAATTCTCGATTCAGGGCCTCAGCAGTTTTTTCCATTTTTTGGCTCATCTCTAATAAGATTTCATCTTTCATCGCCTTCTCCTGCAATTAGGGTCCCTACTTTTTGCCCGGAAACAATCTTTTCCATATTTCCCCTTTTGCCTATATTAAAAACAATAATAGGAATTTGCTTTTCCATAGCCATAGATATGGCTGTCAGGTCAATTACCCCGAGCTTGTTTCTTAATACCTGTTCGTAACTAATCTTGCTAAACAATTTAGCAACTGGTTTTTTGGCTGGATCCCTATCATATACACCATCAACCTTGGTGGCCTTTAGAATAGCCTGAGCATCAATTTCCATAGCCCTTAGAGTGGCTGCAGTATCTGTGGTGAAGTAAGGATTTCCAGTCCCCCCTGCAAAGATTACAATTCTTCCCTTATCCAGATGTATGAGTGCTCTTTCTCTACCATATGGTTCTACTACCCTGTCTATTTCCAGGGCGGTCATAACAGTAGACGGAGAACCAAATGTGTTTAGGGTGTCCTTCAAGGCAAGGGCATTTATAACAGTAGCAAGCATCCCCATATAATCGGCTGTTACTCTCCCGATATTATATTCAGAGGATTTTATCCCCCTGAAAATATTACCACCACCTATTACAATAGCTATCTGTATTCCCATCTGGTGAACTGAATGAATTTCAGAGGCAATATCCTTGAGAGTTAGGTGATTTATACCGCTATTTTTATCTCCTATCAGGGATTCGCCACTTAGTTTTAATAGGATCCTCTTATAATGCTTAGACCTCTGAGATTCTGACATGGTATTGTTCTTTACCTATTACCAAATATGTTATGTTTTATCTCCGGTTTCCCCTAAATGGAACCTGACAAATCTTTTTATAATAATATTTTCACCAGTTTTAGCTTTCAGTTCGTTAAGAAGGTCTTGAATAGTTTTATTAGGATCTTTTACATAGGATTGATTTAAGAGACAGACTTCGGAGAAAAATTTCTTTAATTTTCCCTCAACAATTTTTTCTAAAATCTTTTCTGGTTTACCTGAGTGAATAGCTTGAGCCCTATATATCTCTTTCTCTTGTGTCATGATCTCTGGGGATAGATTCTCAGGAGAGATAGATATTGGGTTTGTTGCTGCTATGTGCATAGCAAGATTTTTGGTAAAATTTGTAAAATCTTCTGTTCTGGCGCTGAAATCGGTTTCACAATTTGCCTCTACCAGAACACCAATTTTTCCGCCCATATGTATATAAGACTGAATTTGGCCCTCTGTGGTAGTCCTGCCTTCTCTTTTCTGGGCCTTTGCTATACCCTTTGTCCTCAGTATCTCAACAGCCTTATTAATATCTCCATTAGATTCCTGAAGGGCATTCCTGCAATCTATTATGCCCACACCGGTCTTGCCTCTTAGCTCTTTTACCAATTGAGATGATATTTTCAATGTGTTTTTCTCCTTTTTATAAGCCTGAGGCTTATTTACTCTTCGGGTTGAATGTCTTCTTGATCTTTGTCTTCGGTAGATTTAATTGGCTTAGGTTTCTTAGGTATTACTATAACTACAGGTCCTTCCTCTTTTTCTTCGGTTGGTGTAACTTCCTCTTCCTTAATCTTTTCCAATTCGGTTTCTTTTTTTATCTCAAGCTCTTCCTCTGCCCTTAGTTTTTCTTCTCTCTGCCTATGTCCTTCAATGCACGCATCAGCAATAATAGAGGTCAATAGTCTAATTGATCTTATAGCATCATCGTTTCCTGGGATAACGTAATCAATATCTTCGGGATCCCCGTTAGAATCTACAATGGCTACTATAGGAATTCCTAAATTTTTCCCTTCATTTATTGTAATTTTTTCTTTCCCTGTATCACAAATAAAAATGGCAGATGGAGGTTCGTCCATATCTTTAATACCGCCCAAATTTTTTTCTAATTTTGCCAACTCTTTTTCCATCTTCAACACTTCTTTTTTTGTGTAGCGGCTAAAACTTCCATCTCTTTTCATCTCTTCTAACTCTTTAAGCCGATTGATACTTTTTCTTATTGTTTGAAAATTAGTGAGTGTACCGCCAAGCCACCTGTTGCGGACGTGAAACATACCGCATCGCTCGGATTCTTCTAAAATTGAATCCTGAGCCTGTTTCTTTGTGCCCACAAAAAGGACGGCTCCACCCTCAGACACCGTTCTCACAATAAAGTTATAGGCCTCTTTTAATAATTTAACTGTATTTTGCAGATCTATAATATAGATCCCATTTCTAGCCCCAAAGATGTAAGGCTTCATTTTAGGGTTCCATTTTCTGGTCTGATGTCCAAAATGAACTCCAGCCTCTAATAGAAGCTTCATGCTGATTTCGATCATAAAAATAATCCTCCTTTTGGTTTAGCTCGGATAGTGTATTTTGCTTAACTTGCCCTTTTTAATATATTATTTAATGCTAAGTCCTTTGATTCGTAAGTTCGATGACGAACTTATTTAGACTTCGGCTGAGCTCCCTTCGGTCTGAGCTCAGGGTCGAAGACAGTCGAAGCCCTCAGAACTTAGTGCTGAGTGAGACCTTCGGTCTGAGCAGTTCGGCCCTGAGCCCACCGCCGAGGGGCTCAAGGTCGAAGACAACATTACTGAAACAAGTCGTCAAAATACGTCACCGTATTTGCGAATCGAAGCACTAAGTTTTGGAAAGGTCTTATATAACGAATAAAACCCACTTTTTTCAGTGAGCTGAGGCAATCCCAAAACGTGTGCTTTATTTATCCTCTTTTACTAACACTATCAAGGAAAAAAATCTATTTCCTTTTTTGATCTTTTCACCTTTACACAACAAACCTTAGATATCATTGAGATACATATCGAGAGGATCATCGATTTTTTCACCTAATTTTAAAGGCACACATAGGGGGCAGGGGTAATTAAATAAGATAGATTAGATAAGAATTGGGGGATGGGCATCCGCTGTCAATTGAAGATTGATAATTGATAATTGATAATTTGCAATTGTTAATTGTCAATTGAAAATTTCTAAAGCCACCTTTTCCTACGTTTGTAGGACTTGACATCTTTGTATGTTTTGATTGTACCTGTTGCTGCTACTCCAAGATAAAATTCCTTGACATCAGGATTTTCTCTAAGATCTTTTGCATCATCTTCGAGGACAATCTTTCCATTTTCCATTACATATCCAAAGTCGGCAATCTGTAGGGCCATATTAGCATTTTGTTCCACTAACATGAGGGTTGTGCCTTGCTCTTGATTTACCCTTTTGATAATCTCAAATATCTCTTTTACCAGCAAGGGAGCCAGACCCAGGGAAGGTTCATCTAATAACAAAAGTCTTGGTTGTGCCATTAATGCCCTACCCATTACCAGCATCTGCAGCTCCCCTCCACTACAATAACCTGCAAGGCTATGTTTTCTCGCAACAAGGGGAGGGAAATAATGGTAAACCAATTCCAAGTCTTTCTTGTAAGGCTTACCCCACCTGGTAGCAGTTCCTACCCTCAGGTTTTCCTCGACAGTAAGGTATTTGAATGGCTGTCTTCCTTCCATAACCTGAATGATGCCCAGCCTGGTAACTATCTCCGGTGCCGAGTTCTGGATATTATGGCCTTCATAATTTATGGTGCCCTCAGTAACCTTGCCATTCTCTGGCTTAAGAATCCCTGAGATCGCCTTTAACGTAGTAGTCTTACCTGCGCCATTACTCCCGAGTAAAGAGACAATCTGACTCTTTTTAACGTCTAAAGAAACAGCCTTGAGAATCTGGATAACATCTGAGTAAACAACACTGATATTGTTAATTTGTAATAGAAGATTATTTTCCATAACTTCCTTTATCCTCAAACACTAATATGAAAATGGCCAAAGTCTAAAACTTGACC
>CAYTDY010000013.1:0-21466 GCA_964436665.1 uncultured Desulfobacteraceae bacterium | reverse complement strand
ATCCAATTTCCGGCTAAAATGGAGGACCACCACATGATGCGTCAACTTTACCCTTGACACACAAGGCGAAATCCCCTATATTCTGGCTCTAAAAAAGGGACTTCTTATCACCTCACCTGACTCAAAGCCCGGTAAATCCGTTGAAGGGCCCTTGAGGGAAGGAAGGGTTGTAGGGACAGGCATCGTTTTGACTGAATTGCTACAAGGAGCTAAGATAGAGTTGGAAACTACCCAAAACACATGGATTAAGGCAGGCAGAACTTCTTATATTCTTCGCAGGAAAGGCATTACAATTCCCACTACCGACCTCATAATAGCCAGCCTTGCTCTTGAATATGATTGCTTGATCTTCACATTGGATCCGCATTTCGAAAAAATCCCTGATATAGAGCTATACAAATATAGTTAATGACGTTTTTAGATTCTAAAACTCTCCTTTCATGTAACTGTTCTCAAAAGTCTGTCAGGCTGATAAATAATTCATTCCCCTCCTCTATTTAACAGGGCTTGCCATGGGATTAAAATGGACAGGTTCGTCAAAATATGGAGGGCGGGCCTGAAGAGAGCAACCCGCCTGCCATTACCCCGCTCCCCTCGCAAGCGAGAGCGTTGCGGGCATGGAGGCACAAGCGGGCAGGTGGCGGGCAGGCACCGACTCTGACAGCATAGCCTAACCCCCAAACCGAATATCTTGTAGCCCCTTTTCCCTTGACACAAAATGCTATTTCTTCCTATACTTCTCTTTACAAAGAGATTTCTTATCATTTTTCTTCATGGAACAGGATATGCTTATTCATGTGCGTGAAGAAAAAATGAACATGAGATGAGGAGAATTGACCATGCGGCACGAGATGAAAAGTGTTATGACTTTTTTGAGTCTTTTCCTGTTGGCCACATGCCTGCTGTTTCCGGCACATTCACTAAGCGTCGAGGACTCGTTTGAGCAAGGCCTTTTTTTTGCAAAGGCCAAGCAGTACGAGGCAGCGATAAAAGCCTTCTCCAAAGAGATAGAAATTAATCCGCACTGCACCGATGCTTACAACAATCGAGGGGTCGCCTGGTACCACAAAGGCGACTATGACCAAGCCATCTCTGATTACACCAAAGCCCTGGATATAAACCCACGTTATGCTGATGCTTACAACAATAGGGGGGTCGCCTGGTACCACAAGGGCGAGTATGACCAAGCCATCTCTGATTACACCAAAGCCCTGGATATAAACCCACGTTATGCTGATGCTTACAACCGACTATCTTGGGTGTTGGCCACTTGTCCAGATCACACATATCGAAACGCTGCAAAAGCCGTGGAAATGGCACAAAAAGCGGTAGAACTTAACCTAGGAGCCAATACCTTGGATACTTTAGCTGCGGCTTACGCCGAAGCGGGCAAATTTGAAGATGCAATAACAATCCAAAAAAGGGCCATCGCCTTGGAAAATAAGGAAGGCAAGACAGAGGAACTGGCTGAATATATAAGACGCCTAAATTCCTATAGATCCAATAAGCCGTGGTGGCAAAAGGATATCGCTCCTGAAGACAAAGACAAAGAGTTCCCTCGAGTAGAAACCATAAAAGTTCCTATTGGTCGTGTCCGAGAACACCCTTCTCTTGACTCTAAAATAAAATTCAGGCTTAAAAAAGGAAAAACCGTATCAGTCATTGAAACAAAAGGTGATTGGTATCTTATTGCACGTAGCCTTGGGTGGGCTCATCAAAGACTTTTTTTTGACAAAGGTAGTGCTCCAGAATCAACAAAGACTATATTAGAGAAAAGAGCTAAAAAGGTGCCGTCCCTTAGAGTTTCCTCCAAACCCTTTGTAGAAAATCAAAACACAGCCACTCTAAAAGTTCCTATTGGTCGTGTCCGAGAACACCCTTCTCTTGACTCTAAAATAAAATTCAGGCTTAAAAAAGGAAAAACCGTATCAGTCATTGAAACAAAAGGTGATTGGTATCTTATTGCACGTAGCCTTGGGTGGGCTCATCAAAGACTTTTTTTCAAATCACATTAGACTCGAGTAGCCAGCGCTAACTACAACTGCTACTCATTTCTCGCCCATATCTATTGCTACTCATCTTGTCTTCCTGCATGCTTTACAATGACTTGATAAAGGCCTCACATTCCTTTATCTATTTTCAGGCAGAGACGATAATCGTCAATTTTTGTTGACAATTAAAGTCTTTCTGAATTAAATAAGTTAATAAATTGTAGCAAGAAGCTACAAGGAAAGATGCAAATTTAAAAAACCAGAAGGCCCTATATAAGAGAAGTTATTTAAATTCCTTTCTGGTTTTCTTTTTTAAATTTTTTTAATCTTAGATTTTATCTCAATTAAAAAGGAGGGAAAAATGTGTGAGGCCAATGCATATCTGCTAAAAGATGGCGAAGAAGAACTCATCATGGAAAGTGTAGATACCCTAAGACCTGAGAAAGATGGTATATATCTTCTGGACATTTTTGGTGGACAGCGCACAATTAAAGCAAGGATCAAGGAGTTGAACCTTGTTGATCACAGGATTTTGCTGGAAGAAGAATAGATAATTAAAGCATTTATAGGTGAGGGTTTCCAATGAATCATCATCACCATGAAGATACACATATTGAGGATCAGGGTACTTTATCAGAAAAGGAAAAATTGGGTAAACTTTTAGAATATTGGATTAAGCATAATGAAGAGCATGCCCAAACCTACCTTGAATGGTCAAAGAAGGCAGACACAGAAAGCTTAAAGGATGTGGTTAGCCTACTGGAAGAAGCATCTGATTTAACTATATCCATTAACAAGCTCTTTAAAGAGGCTGTAAAAAGGCTATAGGCATGTAGCCCACTTCCGGCGGACTGCATAAGGATAATCTGCAAGAGAAAAAACAAATTATCTACAACGCTTGGGTTTTTTTGTGTTAAAACCCTAAAACTCCCGCCTGCCTCGCAAGGCCCTTTTATTCCCTACCCCCAAAATCCTCAATAAACCTTAATGGTCAGGCTGTTAAAGAGCATAAGGTAAAATTTATAAAAAATTTTTTCATTGCTTATATTAATAAATATGATTAAAATTAATAATTTAATTATTTTTTATATTCTTATCAAATAGTTAAGCATTAGATCACATAATATGAAAAAACTAATAACCTCATTTATCACGTATATTCAGATAGAAAAGGGATATTCAGTACACACAATCAGGAACTATGAAAGTGATCTAAGGCAGTTTAGCAAATTTGTTGCTACAAAAATGGGTCTAAAAAAAGAAGATCCAGGAATTGATCATGTAGACTATAAGCTTATCAGATCATATTTAGGGGAACTCTTTGACAAATGCCGGCGAACAACAATTGCCCGAAAGCTTTCTGCATTAAAATCCTTTTTCAGGTACCTGGAGTTGAGAGGGCTTTCCCCTCTAAATCCGGCGGCAGAGATAATAACCCCCAAACAAGAAAAGTATATCCCTGCTTACCTCCCTATAGATGATATGTTCGCCCTGCTTGAGCAACCTGACAGGGAAAAAGATTTGGGACTCAGGGATCTGGCTATTTTGGAGCTACTTTATTCATCCGGTCTCAGGGTCAGCGAGCTTGTAGGTTTAGATATAGAGAGATTAGATCTCGATCCTCGTCTTGTAAGGGTCTCAGGTAAAGGCGGGAAGGAGAGACTTCTCCCCGTTGGCAGAAAGGCTATTGCTGCTATCAGAGGATATATTGATCATACAGAAAAGATAAGAAAAAAAGCCGGATATAGCAAAAGCAGTGGACCCCTTTTTCTTAACCACAGAGGCGGGAGGCTTTCGGCCAGGAGCGTGAATAGAATAGTCAAAAGATACTCGAGAAAATGTGGTATAATGATGGAAATCAGTCCTCACTCCATTCGCCATACCTTTGCAACCCATCTCCTTGATGGTGGTGCAGATTTAAGATCAATCCAGGAACTGTTGGGGCATATAAGCCTTTCAACTACCCAGAAATATACGCATGTGAGTATAGATAAGTTAATGGAGGTTTATGATAAATCTCATCCAAGAAGCTAAGGGGTCAGGAGGTTATCCGTTGGTATCAGGAAACGAAAAAAAAGATAAATTAAAGCAATTGATCAGAGGGACCACAATTCTTTCCATCAGGAAAGACGGACATGGAGTTATGGCCGCCGATGGACAGGTCACCATGGAAAACACGATTGTGAAACAGAAGGCCAAAAAACTCAGGTTTATGTATAATGATCAGGTTCTGATAGGTTTTGCAGGGGCAACAGCAGATGCATTTTCTCTTTTTGAAAAATTGGAGGGAAAGCTGGAAAAATATAACGGAAATTTACCCAGAGCTGCAGTCGAGTTAGCCAAGGATTGGAGAACAGACAAAATTCTTCGTAGATTAGAGGCCCTGCTTCTTGCTATGGACAAAGAACATACCCTGATATTATCAGGTAATGGAGACGTAATTGAACCGGATGAAGAGGTGGCTGCTATTGGTTCCGGAGGTCCATATGCCTTAGCTGCTGCCAGGGCACTTATGGCTCATTCAGAGTTAGATGCCAAATCTATAGCCACTGAATCAATGAAAATTGCAGCCTCTATCTGCCTCTATACAAACGAAGAGTTTGAGTTGAAATTTCTTCCCAATCCAGAGGCATAAGGGAGTAAGCAGTAGACAGCAAAGAGGTTTTTTTAGTGCTTACTGAATACTCCATACTGTCTACTTTTTAACTTAAACACCTTAATGGAGATCTAATGGAAAAGAAGGATAAGGTAGAAAAAGAGATTAAGATCTTAACACCAAAAGAGATTGTCTCAGAGTTGAATAAATATATAGTTGGTCAGGACAAGGCAAAACGCTTTGTGGCTATAGCCCTCAGGAATAGATGGCGCAGGCAACAGGTTCCTCAAGAGTTAAGAGACGAAATAGCCCCTAAAAATATCATTATGATAGGCCCTACAGGTGTTGGAAAAACAGAGATAGCAAGACGCCTTGCTCGGTTAGCCAACTCCCCCTTTTTAAAAATAGAGGCCTCCAAATTTACTGAGATTGGCTACGTAGGCAGAGACGTGGAGAGCATGATCAGAGATTTGACCGAGCTTGCTGTGAACATGGCCAAGCAAGAGGAACAGGAAAAGGTTAAAACAAAGGCAATTGAGTCTGCAGAAGAGAAACTTTTAGATATACTCCTTCCTAAACCAAAAAAGGAAATAGTCAAAGATACCGAGGAAAAAAGAGAAGGGATGCTTGAGGTAGTTAAAAATGAACCTGTCCACTCTGACTCTACCAGGGAGAAACTGAGACGTCTTTTAAGCAAAGGTAAGCTTGATGAAAGGTTTGTGGATTTGGAGATAACAGATAAGCCCTTTCCACTTATTGAGATATTCTCAGGTGCAGGATTAGAAGAACTTGATATGAATGTGAAGGAGATTTTCGGGCAAATTTTGCCATCCAAGACCAAAAAAAGGAAGGTGAAGGTAAAAGAGGCAATTGAGATACTGACACAGCAGGAATCACAAAGGCTGATTGATCTTGATAAGGTTGTTGAAAAGGCTATTCGGAGGACAGAACAAAATGGAATAATTTTCTTAGACGAATTAGACAAGGTAGTGGGAAGTGATTCAACATCTGGCCCTGATGTATCAAGGGAAGGAGTGCAAAGGGATCTCCTTCCAATAGTAGAAGGATCAACAGTCCTTACAAAATACGGAATGGTAAAGACCGATCATATCTTATTCATTGCATCTGGAGCCTTCCATGGGAGCAAACCCTCTGACCTTTTGCCTGAGCTCCAGGGTCGTTTTCCTATCAGGGTAGAACTCAACCCCTTAACCCAAAAGGATTTCGTCAGGATACTAACAGAGCCACAAAACGCCTTAATAATTCAATACGAGGCCTTATTATTCACCGAAGGAATAAAGTTAAACTTTACTGAATCATCTATAGCCGAAATAGCAAAAATGGCCTATGCGGCTAATGAGACCATGGAAAATATAGGTGCACGCCGGTTGCATACGGTAATGGAGGCACTTTTAGACGATATCTCTTTCAATGCATCGGACACAGAAGAAAAAGAGATAACCATTGATATGGATTATGTGAGAGAGAAGTTAAGCGAGATACTGGAAGATATAAATTTAAGCAGATATATTCTTTAGAAATTGTGAATTGCAAATTGCGAATTTAGGGATTTTGGGAATGCGAATTGCTAATTTAGTAATGATAACTTTAGGCACTTAAAAGGTAAGGTTCAGATGAACACCGGGTTGGATAGGGCAAAAATCCTGATTGAGGCCCTGCCCTATATAAAAAGATTCAATAAGCAGACAATGGTCATCAAATATGGTGGCCATGCTATGGTTGATGCCAAATTAAAGGAGGGCTTTGCCTTAGATATTGTCCTTATGAAATACGTTGGACTTAACCCGGTGGTAGTTCATGGAGGTGGCCCTCAGATAGGAAAATTTTTGAGTAAAATGTCCATAAAATCGAATTTTGTTAGAGGCCACAGGGTTACTGATGAGAAGACTATGGATATAGTAGAGATGGTTCTTGCCGGTAAGGTAAATAAAGAGATTGTAGCCACTATAAATCAACATGGTGGCCAGGCAGTTGGTCTTTCAGGTAAAGATGGTCATCTTATAACTGCCAGAAAGCTCCAGTTTACCTCAGATCCTGATGAGTTAGATGATACACCCGATAACCCTCCGGAGATAATTGATATTGGTCTAGTTGGTGAGGTTGTCTCTGTCAACAACCACATAATAAAGAGCCTCATAGATAACCAGTTTATTCCTGTTATTGCCCCTGTGGGGGTTGGCAAAGATAATGAGACGTACAATATAAATGCCGATCTCGTGGCTGGTCACATTGCCTCATCTCTTAAGGCCATAAAGCTCGTCCTTCTAACCGATGTCGAGGGTGTTCTTGGCAGGGATGGTAGTCTTATTAGCAGCCTTATAGCAGAGGATGCCAATCTTATGATAGCTAATGGGGTTATTAAGGAAGGGATGATCCCAAAGCTCCAATGCTGTCTTGAGGCCCTAAAGGGTGGAGTGGATAAAGTCCATATTATTGACGGCAGGAAGGAACATGCCCTGCTTTTAGAAATATTTACAGACGAGGGAGTGGGAACAGAGATAGTTCTCAATTAATAAGTGTCTAAAGTGCCTAAAGCCCGACCTGGCGCGACGTGCTTAATAAAACTATTAGGTCTATAAGGCGTTATGTGCTCTTATCAACATATTAAAATTATAGGCCAGGTCTGGGCCAGGGTTTAGAATTGCCTAAAGTCAATAGATCATTCGGAATTCTATCCAAAATTTTGGTTCACTTTAGACATTTTAGCCCTGGCCCAGACCTGGCAAAACCTGACTCAGTAAAGATAAACCAGGATTGGTGATACATCAGAAGCAAGCGTATATTCAAATCACGTCGCACCAGGGCGGGCTCACCTTAGGTATAACTATGACACCTAATACTATTGATAGAGCAGATACATTCATGTTTAAGACATACAAGCGAGCTCCTATCACCCTGGTCAAGGGAGATGGATGCCGGGTATGGGATGAAAATGAAAAGGAATACATTGATTTTGTAGGCGGAATAGCTGTCTGCGCCCTTGGACATAGTTCACCTGTAGTTAGTAAGGCTCTGTACGAGCAGTCCAAAAAACTCGTCCATGTCTCTAACCTTTTCTATACACAGCCCCAGACAGAGCTTGCACAAGTCTTAGTAGAGAACTCCTTTGCAGACAGGGTATTTTTTTGTAACAGTGGTGCAGAGGCTAATGAGGCAGCCATAAAACTGGCCAGGCGTTACTCAAAAGAAAAATTTGGGCATGAAAGACATATTATTATAACCATGGACAATTCATTTCATGGTCGGACAATGGCCACACTCTCCGCCACAGGCCAAGAAAAGATCAGAACAGGCTTTGAACCCTTTCTTGAAGGCTTTAGGTATATTCCCTTTAATGATCTGGACAATCTTAAATCTGCCATAGATGCTTCTGTTAGTGCTGTAATGTTGGAGCCAATACAGGGTGAAGGTGGCGTTGTTTTGCCTGATCCTGATTATCTAAAAGGTGTCAGGGAGATCTGTAAAGAGCATGATATCCTCTTAATATTTGACGAGGTACAGGTTGGTATGGGAAGAACAGGAATGCTCTTTGCTTATCAACATTTTGGAATAACGCCTGATATTATGACACTGGCCAAGGCCCTGGGCAATGGACTGCCCATAGGTGCTATGCTAGCCAAAGGCGAATTAACTGATACCTTTGGTCCAGGGAGTCATGCTACAACATTCGGTGGAACACCTCTGATTACAGCAGGTGCCCTGGCTGTTGTAAAAAGCCTTCTGAATGACGGCTGGATTGAAAATGCCAGAGATATGGGAGATTACTTCAAAAATAAACTCATTAACCTTCAACAAAAATATAGCATCATCAAGGATGTCAGGGGGTTAGGCCTTATACTCGGGTTACTGTTGGATAGAGATGGAACTGATATTGTAAATGTCTGCATGGAAAGGGGTTTTTTAATAAATTGTATCCAGGAAAGAGTTCTCAGGTTTGTCCCTCCCTTGATCATAGGGAAAAAAGAGATTGACCTATTAATCAGCTGTCTTGATGAGATATTCAAGGAAAAAAAGATATGAAAAAAGATCTTTTAACCTTAAAGGATCTCACAAAAGAGGATATACTCACCCTAATTAAACAGGGTCTGGAGATCAAAAAAAATACCCTCAAAAACGTTAAGTCCCTCGAGGACCATACTATTGGTCTGATCTTTGATAAAGCATCAACCCGAACAAGGGTTTCCTTTGAAGTAGCAATAAACAGATTAGGAGGCGATGCTATATTTCTTACACCCTCTGATACACAGGTTGCTCGAGGTGAACCAATGAAGGACACAGCCAGGGTTCTCTCATCTTATTTAGATGGCCTTATATATAGAACCTATTCCCAGAAAAAGTTGGAGGAATTAGCCAAATGGTCCAGTATACCAATTATCAATGCCCTAACTGACCTCTATCATCCATGCCAGGTCTTAAGTGACCTAATGACCATAGATGAAAATAGGGACAATCTGGATAATCTAATGGTAGCCTGGATTGGTGATGGAAATAATGTGGCCAATTCCTGGATAAATGCTGCCAATATCTTGGAATTTAATCTTACCATGGCCTCCCCCAAGGGATATTTACCCAATCCTGATATCCTTGCTAACGCCTCGGTCAATGTTAAGCTTGTCGATACACCTCAAGAGGCAGCCTCCAATGCTAATATAATATATACAGATGTATGGGCAAGTATGGGTAAAGAAGACGAAACAGAACTGAGGATCAAGGATTTTAATGGCTGGCAGGTTAATCAATCCCTGATTGATCTGGCAGACAAAGATGTAATGGTTATGCATTGCCTTCCAGCCCATAGAGGAGAGGAAATAACGGATGAAGTTATGGAAGGCCCCAGATCTATCATTTTTTCTCAGGCAGAAAATAAGCTATATATGCATCAGGCAATATTAGAAAAGTTCATAAAGAAAATTTAAATTGAGCTAAAGTGCCTAAAATCATAAGTGGACCCAATAAACTCAACAAACACTAATAAAAGAGATCAAAAATGACCCAAAAGATAAAAAAGATAGTATTAGCCTATTCTGGTGGCTTGGACACATCGGTTATTCCTTCCTGGCTTAAAGAAACCTACGATTGTCCTATCATTGCCTATGCTGCTGACCTTGGCCAGGAAGAAGATATTAATGGATTAAAAAAAAGGGCACTTGAAGCAGGCGCGGATGAAATAATTATTGAAGACCTAAAGGAAGACTTTGTCAGAGAATTTGTCTGGCCAGCCCTAAGGGCCAATGCCATCTATGAAAATAACTATCTTTTGGGTACCTCTCTTGCAAGACCTATTATAGCCAAACACCAGGTATCTGTAGCCAAAAATAAGGGTGCAGACGCAGTTAGCCATGGTGCCACGGGAAAGGGTAACGATCAGGTCAGATTTGAACTGGCCTATATGGCACTGGATCCGACGCTAAAGATCATCTCTCCCTGGAAGATATGGGATTTCAAGGGAAGAGAAGACCTCATAAGATACGCCAAAAAAAAGGGCATATCCATACCTGTTACCAGGGAAAAGCCTTATAGTAGTGACAGGAATCTTCTCCATATAAGCTTTGAGGGAGGTATTTTAGAAGATCCATGGCGAGAACCATCTGAGGATATGTTTGTCATGTCTGTATCTCCCCAGAATGCCCCGGATAAAGCCAGCTATGTAGAAATTGATTTTGAAAATGGTAATCCTATAGCTGTTGATGCTGATAGTCTTTCACCTGCAAATCTCCTCAAAAAACTCAATGAATTGGGGGGAGACAATGGCATCGGTCGGGTGGACATAGTGGAAAACAGGTACGTAGGAATGAAATCAAGAGGCGTATACGAGACTCCAGGTGGAACGATCTTAAGAATTGCCCATATTGCAATTGAATCTATTACCATGGATAGAGAGGTTATGCATATAAGGGATGGACTAACACCTAAGTATTCCGAAATGATCTATTATGGTTACTGGTTCGCCCCTGAAAGACAGATGCTTCAGCGTCTTATTGATGAGACACAGCGAAATGTTACTGGCAGGGTGCGGCTTAAATTATACAAAGGTAACTGTACCGTATTAGGGAGAAAATCTGATTTTTCCCTATACAGTGATGAATTTGTAACGTTTGAAGAGGATACAGTATATAACCAGAAGGATGCAGAGGGATTTATCAGGCTTAATGGTCTTAGATTAAAAATCGCAAATCTCATGAGACGAGGAAAGTAAAATGAGTGGTAAGCTCTGGGGAGGCCGTTTCAAATCTGATACAGATAAAATTGTAGATAACTTCAATGCCTCCATAAATTTTGATAAAAGGCTTTATAAAGAGGATATTGAGGGGAGCACGGCATACTGCAAGATGCTTGGAAAACAGGGCATAATTAGTAAGAGTGAAGATGCAACCATCCTAAAGGCCTTAAAAGAGATATATGGTGAAATAGAAAGAGGTGATTTCGCATTTGATGAGACCCTGGAGGATATTCACACCCATATTGAAAAGGCCCTGATAGAGAAGATTGGCCCATTAGGCGAAACTATCTACACTGGAAGGAGCAGAAACGATACTATTGCCCTTGATGCAAGATTATACGTAAAAAATTCAACTAACAAAATCGTTAACCTGGTAAAGGAATTTCAGTCATCCTTGATCGAGCTGGCAGAAAAGAATCAGGACCTGATTATGCCAGGTTACACTCATCTTCAGAGAGCTCAGCCCGTACTTTTAGCACATCATCTGATGGCTTACTACGAAATGCTGAAAAGAGATAGAGAGAGGTATGAGGAAGCCCAAAAAAGAACAAATGTTCTTCCTCTGGGTAGCGCAGCATTGGCTGGAACTACCTTTAATATCGATAGAGAATTCTTGTCCAGGGAACTAAAACTGGAAAGCATTACCGCTAACAGTATGGATGCGGTATCAGACAGAGATTTTATAGTGGAATTTATCTTTATCTCGGCCCTTTTAATGATGCACCTTTCTCGTCTTTGCGAAGAATTGATTATCTGGTCAACTCAGGAATTTGACTTCATAGAGATCTCTGATTCATTTGCTACTGGCAGCAGCATAATGCCGCAGAAGAAAAATCCGGATATACCTGAGCTGATCAGGGGTAAAACAGGAAGGGTTTATGGTCATTTGATATCATTACTAACAACAATGAAAGGTCTTCCTCTAACCTATAATAAGGATATGCAAGAGGACAAGGAACCCCTATTTGATACTGTTGACACAGTAGAAAAATCACTCACAATCTTTTCCGGGCTTCTGAAAGAGATAGATTTTAAAAAAGAGAGCCTCAAAAAGGCAACTGAGAAGGGATATCTGGTTGCAACAGACCTGGCCGATTATCTGGTTAAAAAGGGTATGACATTTAGAAAGGCCCATCACCTTGTAGGTGATATGATCCTATCAGCTAAAAAGAAAAAAAAGGAATTACATCAGCTTGACTTAAATGAAATGAAACGCTTTAGCACCCTTATTAAGGATGATGTTTACGGATGGCTGGATCCAATATCATGCATTAATCGCAGAAATATTTATGGGGGAACAGGGCCTGAGATGGTTAAAAAGGCAATAACCAAGGCCAAGGAAGAGCTACAATCATGATTGTAAAACGTTTGATAGTGTTTCTTTTTCTGATGCCACTTCTCATGGTATTGATAGGTTGTGGCAGAAAAGGACCACCTTCTATACCCAAAAAACCCTCTTCCCTAACTTGGCAATTTGGAATCAAAGAGAACATAAAGATTCGAGTTTTGATTTGCGAGCTACGAGTGTAGCAGTTAATAACGTTTTAAAAATTTGGTATTCGAATTTCGGATTTGTTTTCTGTCAGAAAAATACGGATTTCATAATAAACGTAATACTTAGGAGGTCAAATTGATGAAAGGTATGCCTAATATGGGTAATTTATTTAAAAAGGCACAACAGCTCCAAGAGAAAATGGCAAAGCTACAGGAAGAGTTAGGTGAAAAGACAGTTGAGGCATCAGCCGGTGGTGGAATGGTCACAGTATTGGCAAATGGAAAACAGGAAATCGTTTCTGTAAAAATTGATCCAGAGGTAGTAGATGTAGATGATATTGAGATGTTAGAGGATCTTGTTTTAGCAGCGGTCAACGATGCACTTTATCAGACAAAGCAAATGGTCAATGAAGAAATGACTAGGTTGACCGGAGGAGTAAAGATACCGGGTCTGATATAAGACAGGGCAAAAAATGACAAATCAAATCCAAATGACTAAATGTCAAGATTTTTTCATTTGATCCTTGACATTTGGCATTTACCCTGTTCAATTCCCGCTTAGCGGGACCCCTCCTGGGATTTAACAGGGTGAATTTGAGCTTTGAGCTTTGACATTTGAAATTTAATTTCTGGCTATATATAACTCTACTTATTCAAACTTTAGGCACTTAAATGGGAATCTATCCGCCATCACTGGGAAGATTAATTGAACAATTTAGTAAATTTCCTGGCATTGGAAAGAAATCAGCAGAGAGATTGGCCCTTTATGTCCTTAGAAGCCCGAAAGAGCTCGCCGAAGAACTCTCCAAGAGTCTTTCTGAGGTAAAAGAAAAAATCAGATTCTGCTCTATCTGCTTCAATCTTACCGATAAGGATCCCTGCCCTATCTGCACCGATCAAAGAAGAGCAAATGGCATTCTTTGCGTTGTTGAAGGGCCTGGAGACCAGCTGGCCATTGAAAAATCAGTGTCCTTTAAAGGCAAATATCACATTCTACAGGGAGTCCTTTCCCCCTTAGATGGCATAGGAATAGAAGACCTACGTATAGCTGAGCTCATGTCACGCCTCAAAAAGGAAAACATAAAGGAGGTTATACTGGCCATCAATCCAACTGTAGAAGGAGAGGCTACAGTTTCATATCTGGTTGATCTATTAAAGGGAAAGGGTGTTATTGTTACAAGAATTGCCTTAGGTATTCCTCTTGGTGGCGACCTCAAATATATAGATAGCATGACCCTGAAAAGGTCCATGGACAACCGATCCTCCTGTGCTTCATGATCTCAAAACCAGCTATCAAAAAACTTACTCATATCCTTGGTGAGAAAAATATTCTCACAAATAAAAGAGATCTACTTCCTTACTCCCACGATGCAACTGACCAAGAATTTATGCCCGATGTGGTAGTCTTTCCAAAGGATGCAGGGCAGATATCCAGAGTCTTGCAGCTTGCCAATGAGGAATTCTTTCCCGTTATACCCCGGGGAGCCGGAAGCGGCATGAGTGGTGGTGCCCTGGCTATAAGAGGAGGCCTGGTAATAGTCATGGACAGGCTAAACAGGATCCTCTTGATCGATCAGGATAATTTGATAGCAAAGGTTCAGCCAGGCGTAATAACGGCCCATCTGCAGGAAGAGGTAGAAAAACTCGGCCTCTTTTATCCACCAGATCCTGCAAGCTTAGATGTTTCAACCATTGGAGGCAATGTAGCTGAGTGTGCTGGAGGCCCAAGAGCAGTAAAATATGGTGTAACAAGAGACTATGTTCTTGGATTGAAGGCAGTGTTACCAACTGGTGAGATTCTTACAACCGGGGTGGAAACAGCTAAGGGTGTTGTAGGCTATGATCTTACCCGGCTCCTAGTTGGCTCAGAAGGCACCCTGGCTGTAATTACAGAGATAACCCTCAGGCTTATTCCAAAACCAGAGATGAAAAAAACCATGCTGGTTATCTTTCCTGACATTGTATCTGCAGCTCGATGTGTATCCAGGATTATCAAGGAAAAGATTGTCCCAACCACTATAGAGTTCATGGACAGCTTATCAGTAAAGTGTGTTATGGACCAACTGTGCCTTGAACTTCCTGAAGGTGAATTGACTATTCTTTTGATCGAACTCGATGGTGATCAAGGCAAAATAGATAGAGATACCAAAAAAATAGAGGCTCTCTGCCGGCAGATGGGTATAACGGGCTTTCGACTGGCAAAGGATAAAAAAGAGGAGGAGGACCTCTGGAAGGCGAGGAGAAATTTATCACCATCCCTTCTAAAGCTAAAACCTCACAAGATTAACCAGGATATAGTCGTTCCAAGGAGCAAGCTGGCCAAGTTTGTTATGACCCTTTCAGATATAGGACAGAGATATAATCTATTTATTCCCTCCTTTGGTCACGCAGGTGATGGGAATATCCATGTAAATATCATGTTAAATCGAGATGATAAGGATGAAGTCAAAAGGGCAGACCATGCCTTAAAAGAGATCTTTAAACTCGTCATCTACCTTAAGGGCACAATCTCTGGTGAGCATGGGGTAGGGGTGAGCAAAAAACCCTACATAGGTATGGAGATAAGTGCAACAGGTTTAGAGCTTATGAGCAGGATAAAGAAAACCTTTGATCCAAATGGTATTCTTAACCCTGGAAAGATCTTTGATGAGATGTAAAAAAAAGATAATGCTGGTCAATCGTTGTGTAACTGATAACGGGATCACTCATTCAGCGAATTATTTAGAGAGTAATGATGCCTTTTCTTCAACACATAGTCCCGTCTTCGGCAGACTGATCGCTTATAACTATCATACAGAAAAATGTGGGAAGTCCTTGAGACAGCTAAGAATGTAGTGGAAAAAAGCCAGCACGTGCGGATCGACAAACAAGCCTTAGTTCGGTTTTCCCGGAAATTGTTTGAAGACCGTATCCAAGTCCCGCTCTGGAACTATCTCTATCACTTTTGTGACAGAGGTGAGGACACAGTTTCTTACCTTCTGGTTTTAGACAGCCTTAACTTCTGTTTTTGGCCGGCATCAGGAAAGGATAAGTGGGAAATCCAATACAAATCGAAAAAGCTTTCTGGTTATTTTGCTCTGGCAGCCTCTCTTAAAAAGGCTATTGAATCAGGGGTTCCAATCACCAAGGCTGAGTATTTAGCTTGGCTTTCTCTAAGTGAACTGAAAAAGATCCTGGCTGGGAAAGAGAAATTTCAACTTTTAGAACATCGTGTGAAAATCCTCAATGAACTGGGACATGTCCTTCTTGCAGAGTACGGTGGGGAAGCCCACAAGCTGGTTGAGAGTGCTGGAATGTCGACAATAAAACTTGCCCGATTGTTAGTCGAAAAATTAACATCCTTCCGAGACGTTGCAGAATACCAGGGGTATAAAATCTTTTTCTATAAGCGAGCGCAGATATTTGCCGCCGACCTCTATGGTGCATTCGATGGTAAAGAATGGGGTAATTTTACGGATATCAACAAATTGACTGCCTTCGCCGATTATAAGCTACCCCAGGTGCTACGTCATCTGGGAATCCTGGGTTATTCATCATCCCTGGCACAAAAAGTGGATCAAAAGATCTTGCTTGACCCTGGAAGTCCTGAGGAAGTTGAGATCAGGGCAAACACCATATGGGCGGTTGAGCTGATCCGGCAAGAACTGGATCGGATGGGAAAGACTTTGAGGGCCTTTGAGATCGATTGGATCCTGTGGAATCTGGGCCAGGAGCCGGAGTTCAAAATAAAACCTTATCATCGAACGAAAACCATTTTTTACTAATGTTTGCCTTTGAGCTTTTAGCAAAAGATAAGCATGCACGAGCCGGGAAAATATTTACCCCTCATGGCTCCATCCAAACTCCCTCATTTGTCCCTGTTGGCACACAAGGGGCAGTGAAGTCTGTATCTGTGGAGGATCTTCTCAATATTAGAACCCAGGTTATTATTACCAATGCCTATCATCTGCACCTCCAACCTGGCGAAGATCTGATAGAGACAATGGGAGGGCTCCATCGATTCATGGGCTGGCAAGGGCCATTGATGACTGACTCTGGTGGTTTTCAGATCTTTAGCCTTGGTGCAGGTAAAGAACATGGTGTGGGGAAAATTGCACCGATCTTTCCAGATGAGAAAGATCAGGAAGGACATTTAAGCTCAAAAAAAGGTAAACCCTTGGTAAAAGTAGATGAGGATGGGGTTGAATTTATCTCATATCTGGATGGATCCCAACATCGGTTCACACCAGAGCGGGTAATAGAAATAGAGACAAAGCTCGGTGCAGATATCATCCTGGTACTGGATGAGTGCACATCCCCTCTCCACGATCACCATTATACCAGGGATGCAATGGAACGGACTCACCGATGGGCCATCAGGGCATTAGCGGAATACCAGCGTACTTCCAATAAGAGCCAAGCACTGTTTGGAATAGTTCAGGGTGGAGCATTCCAGGATTTGAGGGAGGAAAGCGCTACATTCATTGCAGACCAAGATTTTGACGGCTATGCTATAGGTGGCTCTTTAGGCAGGTCTAAGGAGGAGATGTACCATGTCCTGGAATGGACAATATCCCTTCTGCCACAAGATAAGCCACGGCATCTTCTGGGAATCGGTGAGGTCGAGGACATATTTGAGGTAGTTAAGCGAGGAATTGATCTCTTTGATTGTGTTTTGCCAACACGGATAGCCCGCACCGGGACACTCTTTATCAAAGAGGCCAAGAGGTTCAGGATAAATATCCTTAATGCGCAATTTAAGGATGATCCTCGACCGATTGAGCAAGGGTGCAATTGCTATACCTGTTGTAATTACTCCAGAGGTTATCTAAGGCACCTATTTATAGCAAAGGAAATTTCAGCGATACGCCTTGCTACCATTCACAATCTGTATTTTCTGGAATCATTGATGTGTCAGATCCGCACTGCCATAAAAAAGAAAAGACTTGAGGAACTAATGAAAGAGTGGCTCTAATGAAAGATGCGAACTTATATCTTAAATACCAAGTTGCAATAATGTCATTGCGGGGAGCGAAGCGACGTGGCAATCTCATCTTTAGATTGCTTCACTTCATTTGCAATGTTAATTTTAGAAAGTAAATGATTGAATGCAACTTTGAAAAAAACCATAACTAAATGGAAAAAACCACATGCCAAAAGAAAAATTTCCTACAACCCAGGCCATTCGGACATTAAAAGAACACGGGGTGAATTTTTCTTTATGTCCTTACAAATATAAGGAAAAAGGTGGGACTTCATTGGCAGCTAAAGAGTTGAATGTGGATGAGCACCTGACTGTAAAGACACTCACGATGGAAGACGAAAAGGGTAATCCTCTTTTAATACTTATGCATGGTGATAAAAAGGTCTCAACCAAGGCCCTTGCAAGGGCACTGGGAGTAAAGACAGTCAGGCCCTGTGAACCTCAAGTAGCATACAAACATACCGGATATTTTGTGGGGGGAATCTCTCCCTTTGGTACGAAAAAGCCCCTCAAGGTCTTCATTGAGGCATCCATCATGGATCTCCCAAAGATCTACATCAATGCAGGAAAAAAGGGGCTTCTAACAGAGATGTCTCCAGCAGATCTGGCCAGGATTCTAAAGCCCACAACCGTCAGCGTAGCAATATGAAGCAGTTCAATACCCATCAACTTGTCCCGTGATCCCACAGTAAGCTTTGCCTCACGAGGCCCAAGGGACAGAAATCCGCCGGATTTGCTCAGGTTCAGCCTGCCGCCTGGAGCAATCTTGACAACCTTGTATAAAGTCAAAAATCGTGTCACTCCCGCGAAAGCGGGAGTCCATAATGGCTTGAAAAGACTGGATTTCTGCGTTCGCAGGAATGACATTTAAGGAGCAGATCGGACTTTTTACGAAGCCATCAATCTTGACACATCTTTAGAAACAAAAAACCATTAAAGTATTGACCCCCAGTCTACTACCTTCTCTTCTGTTTGCATTTTCATCCATATGGCAAAAATGGGGTCAATAAGCCGCCAATATCCTGACTCTTCGTTCCGTTCTATCAAATCAAGCTTCTCGAGTTTTCTTGCCGAATGTCGAACACCTCCCACCGATCCAAGCCTGTGCTTCCGAATATAGGCGTTCGCCAGGAGTTTCTGAGCAGGATCTCTTGCAAGGGCCTGAAGAAGAAGGGATTACTTATAATGTTTGTCTTTTAACATGATTGGTCTATTATTTTATTATCATTATTGTATATCCATTATGGTAATTCAATAATACACAATAAAATCAATGTACCAACAGATTTTTTGGAACACATCAGGGAAAAAGAATATTTGAGGGAAGGTTAAAGAGTGGTACCTCCTGAACCTCCCATATCTTTTGAGTGGAATTTTCTGTAGAATAGGATATAACACTTCTCCGAACATTACACTCATTATTGGACAACACATTTTACTTGTTGGATAATTTCAATTCAAAGAACAGGATTATCCATTGTTAGCACCTTTGCTTTCCGAAAAAATCACTTTCTCAGACCCATTTCATAAAATTGCTTCAGAAAGCACTATGGTCAACGGATATATGTTGTCTTTTCCTTTACATCCTTTCTGGGTGTTTTGGGAAGTTCACCATCTGCCTTACCAAGGCATACAAGGGCCAGAGGCGTTTTCGCGGGATCAATATCAAGTATCTCTCTTATGGCCTTCTTATCAAATAATGTAAACCACAGGCTGCTAAGGCCCAGGGCATGGGCCGCAAGATGTATATTCTGTATAGCTGAAGCACAGGCATGCTGATAGCCCACCCCACCCTCTTCAAGGAACATATCTAAGCCTGTCTTTTTGGGGTCTCCTATAACAACGATTATAACAGGGGCTAATTGCACAAAGTCGACCTTATAGGATCCCAGCCACTTCCAGCCGCTTTTTTCAAGTCCCCATTTTCTACACCTTTCAGCCTCAGAAAAGATTTTTTCCTTCACCTCCTCCTTTGTAACAACGATAAATTCCCAGGGCTGAGCGTTTAATGGAGACGGCGCCCAACTTGCGGCTTCTAGAATCTTTTCAATTGTGTCCTCACTGACTGGTTCAGGCAAAAAATTTCTGCAACTCCGCCTTTCTTTAATAGCCGCAAAAACATCCATATTTCTACTCCTTTCTTTTATTAAAAATTTTAAAAAGATGAATCTACCATCCCTAACCAAAAAACTCCTTTTAAATAAACACGGAAGACTCTTTTTCCTTAGGCTTAACCGATAGCTTATCTCAATCAATACCTGTCAGGCTTCCCGCTATTGGATCCATGCTGTCATTTTTAGATTTTATCTTTTCCATTTTTATGAAGAACATAAGTAGTGATGGTATAATAAAAATCACGAATATGGAAGATATAGCCAGCCCGCCAAGGATAACGCTTCCAAGTCCTCTGTAAATTTCTGAACCAGGTCCAGGTGCAACAACAAGGGGGAGCATACCAAAGATACTTGTAAAAGTGCTCATATAAATTGGCCTTAGCCTTGTCCTGGTTGATTCAAGTATGGCCTCTCGATAATCCATGCCGTAATACCTGATATTGTTGAGTGCCTGATAAACAATCAGTATTGCATTATTTACAACGACTCCTATGAGTATAACAAAACCCAGCATGGTCAATACATCAAGAGGCTGGGGATGAAGGAATAGGTTCATAAGTTTAAGACCAATAAATCCTCCTGCTGCTGCCAGGGGAAGGGTAAATAATACGGCAAGGGGGTAGATGAAATTACCGAACAATCCAGACATCAAAAGATAGATAATTACTGCGGCCAGGATGAAATTCCACTGAATTGCCCCTCTTGTTTGTGTCAGTTTATCAGCTTCACCACTCAATTTGATATTCACACCCTGTAGCATTCCCTGGGTTTTAAGAAGAGGT
This sequence comes from uncultured Desulfobacteraceae bacterium, assembly GCA_964436665.1. Lineage (GTDB taxonomy): Bacteria > Desulfobacterota > DSM-4660 > Desulfatiglandales > B25-G16 > CAYTDY01. The sequence continues at coordinate 1,285 of CAYTDY010000013.1, read as the reverse complement.
ACGAGTTTGTCACGGATAATATCCATTGCCTCTTCAAGGGATATGGTCTTAGGCGGTGTTACTTGCAAACTAATTGTCCTCTGTCTTTCAAGGTGTCTTATCTGATCAAGGCCTGTTGATCTTTCCAGCTTTGCAAAAGAGGAAATGGGCACAATCTTCCCTTTCGGTGTTGCAACAAGTGCCTTATAGAGTTCTTCAGGTGTAGAAAAATCCCTATCCGATGCCTTCAAAACAAGATCAATCTTTTTCTGACCCTTCTGCTTGAAATCACCCACCTTCCTGCCATCAAGAAGAACATCCAACTGGATACCCAGATCACTGGAGCTCATTCCAGCGGCCCTTAAACGGTCCCTTTCAGGAATAATATCGATTTCGGGATAGAGAAGCTCGATGGAGGGGACAGGCCTTACCTGAGCTCCAGGAATATCGTTTTGTATCATTCCGAACAGAGCGCCTGCGACCCGAACGATTGTGCTTAAATCCTGTGCACTAATATCAACATCGATAGTCCTTCCACCGCCTCTCCGTGTCTGGAATATTCCAACCTGAAACGTCACACCGAATATTCCCGGTATACTGTTGATCGTTTCAAAGAAAAATGGCACAAGCTCCCCGGCACGCTCCTCATGCATACTCATGGAACCAAGAAGCATAACCATATCTGCACCCACATAAAATATTTCCTTTATGGCCGGCAGGCCTTTGTAGTCCTTGTTCATGTGGGGATCAACAGAACGGAATATAGTCTCTCCGATTTCCTTTCTCTCCTTGCAAGAGAGCCCGGGAGGAGGAACCATTAGGCTAATCACGAAGTTCCTGTTTCCCTGGGGAAGGTACTCCATTTTGGGTATTAGAAATACGGCCAATGATATAGAAAAGATGGTCAATACGGTGACGGTTGTTATCCTTGTTATCCAATTTTTTGTAGCCAATCCAACCAGACTCATTATTGTATCAACCAGGGAAAATCCTATCACTGTCAGGCGGCTCCTCTTAAAGGTATTTTTATTCTTTCGGAGGCTAAAAAGCTTATTGGAAAACATCGGGATAACCGATACAGCGACGAAGAGGCTTAATATGATGGCACAAGTCACAGCTATTGCAATATCCCTGAATAATTGACCTGCTTCTTCCTCTATAAAGACAATGGGAAGGAAAACGGCTACTGTGGTAAGTGATGAGGCAAGTATTGCTCCCCATACCTCCTTTGTTCCTTCATAGGCGGAATCAAAGGGAGATTTGCCCATCTTTCTGTGACGGTCGATATTTTCGAGAACCACGATAG
>CAYTDY010000012.1:0-21948 GCA_964436665.1 uncultured Desulfobacteraceae bacterium | reverse complement strand
GTTATGTTTCCCAACGGCAAGAAGGAGAAGCACCCATTAAATATACCCGAATTAAAAAGTGCTTTACTTTATGCGGAGCAAGATATTAAAGATAGATGGACGTGGTATCGAGACCGATATAGGAGGAGGCTAAAGAAATGAGAAAAGAGGAGATTGTGAAAAAAAATATCTCATTAGTTTTTGATTTCCTGAGATATTTAACAGATTATCCTGAATTGATAGAAAAAATACCGAATAATTGCGAATTAGAGTTTCTTGATAAGGATTTCCCCTTAACTGAAAGAAAATCTAATGTTGAAGGAGCAGAAAAAGTATTTTTGAAAGTCGAACACACTTTTGACATTGGTGCTTAATGAGTTATGAGCTTTGAAGCGGGTCAGTAGATTTTCTATCTAGATAAAGGGGAGTTGTACTATCTTTCCTTATTACCCCCACCATAAATTTCGCTATAATCTCATTTATATCCGCAAATAGTGTCCTCGGTCCCAGGCCGGAAAGGGAATACTTCGTGGAAAAATTTAAAAAAGATATTCCACATTACAAGGTGCGCCATTTCGCCAAATCCGGTATTACAGGTTGGGCGCAGGTAAATGGATGGCGTGGCGACACATCTATCGAAAAACGTGTGGAGTATGATATTTACTATATAGAAAACTGGAGTTTCTGGTTAGATCTTAAAATAATCTGGTTGACCTTTTTCGGCAGAGAGGCTCAGAATAACGCCTATTAATCCGCAGATTACCCCAGTACGATATTTCATACCTACGGGGCAGGCGCAGATTGCGCAGAAATGAGGGATTGAGGATTTAGGCATCAGTGAAGCGGACCACGCGACTGCACAATATAAAGATTTAGGAATTGTTTAATTTATTTTATAACCGAGTCCAATTCGTTCTTAATATCCTCTGCAAGCCAATGCCTGACCAATGTCTGATAAGGGATAGACTTCATAGTAGCAAGCTTCTTGATTGCTTTAACATGAAGAGGATCGATCTTAATAGTGATGTTTTTAAGTTTCCTCTTACGCTTACCTGAAATTATATCCTGGCGAAGACGCTCATCTAGAGCAAGGGTAACCGACTCATCCAGGATTTCATCCAGGATATTTTCCTGGTCGTAGTACTTAACCCATTCTTTTGGCATTGCTTTTTGTTTTGTCATCTTTATCTCCCGTGTTTCTTGTAATATTGAATTTCTGCTCGCCTCATGTCCCAGCCAGTCATGGGTCGAGCAATACCTTTGGGTTTAAGCTCGAAGACAATATTCAGATACCTTCCTTCAAATGTTGGGCCAAAAACTGCATAATGTCCTTTTTTTGTCCGCCTGAAAAAAGGGTTGTTGGCGAAGACCTCTTCAGCCTCTTCCGGCGCTATGCCGTGACCAAGTTGAACACCCGGAGGGTACCCGGTTCAACGGGGCGGGGTAAAGATTTTGGAATGAGCAGAAGATATGGTGCTGAAAGGTGAAAGTTCATAGAACACTTCTGAAATATTCAATGGTTCTCTTTAGGCCTTCTTCCAGGTTCAGCTTTGGCTCCCAATCAAGGCGCTTTCTGGCCAGAGTGATGTCTGGCTGGCGCTGCAAGGGATCATCCTGGGGAAGAGGTTTAAAGATGATCTTGGAGCGACTGTCCGTCAAAGCGACAATCATCTCTGCAAGCCCCAAGATGCTGAATTCATCAGGATTTCCCAGGTTTACAGGACCAATAAAGTCGTCAGGGCCATTCATCATCCGGATCAAACCCTCTATCAAATCATCAACATAGCAAAAGGAACGGGTTTGTGTTCCCTCACCATACACGGTTATATCCTGATTTTTCAAGGCCTGGACGATAAAGTTGCTGATAACTCGACCATCATTCGGGTGCATCCTGGGCCCAAAGGTATTAAAAATCCGGGCCACCCTGATATTGACCTTGTTTTGACGATAATAATCAAAAAAGAGGGTTTCAGCGCAACGCTTTCCCTCATCATAGCAAGACCTTATCCCAATAGTGTTGACATTACCCCAGTAATCTTCCTTTTGTGGATGCACCGTGGGATTGCCATAAATTTCACTGGTCGAGGCCTGCAGGATTTTGGCCTTAACCCTTTTTGCAAGACCAAGCATGTTGATGGCCCCCATAACACAGGTCTTTATGGTTTTAACAGGGTTGTACTGGTAATGGATGGGGGAGGCCGGGCAGGCCAGATTGTAGATCTCATCAGCCTCAATGAAGATGGGCTGCACTAAATCATGGCGTATCAATTCGAAATTAGGTTTTCCAAGCAGATGGCTAATATTGCTCTTGGTTCCAGTGAAAAAGTTGTCCAGGCACAAAACGTCATGTCCCTCTTGGACCAGACGATCACAGAGGTGCGAGCCCAAAAAACCTGCACCGCCTGTGATTAGAATGCATTTTTGATTATGAATAATTTTTTACCTCTATTTTTTTATGAACCGCGGACAAACGCAGAAAACCATCCTTTTGATTTCGGCTTTTGGGTGCTTAAATATGAATGCATCTTTTGTTCGGCCGCGTCGGCCGAACAAAATGTCTGTGTCTGTCTGCGTGTGTCAGCGGTTAGTTCCATTTAATTCCCTGCTCAAGCTGAGCTCTTATTAAAAATGTGTCAATGCAGGTTTCCCGGTTGGGAAAACATTGAATCCGATTTCAAACAATCTCTCATGGTCTAAAATATTTCTGCCATCAAAAATAAAGGCAGGCTTAATCATGGAGCGGTATATCTTTTCAAAATCGAGATTTGCATATATTTCCCATTCAGTCATAACGGCAATGGCATCACAGTTAGCAGAAGCCTCATAAGGGTCTTCAGTATAGCTTATCTTTCCATCAACCCCATCCAGGTCTGTCATTGCATTATGTAAGGCCTTTGGATCACTAATCACAAGCTCGGCCTTTTCCTCTGTCAGTCTTTTAGAAATGAATATAGCAGGGCTTTCTCTTGTGTCGCCTGTATTCGCTTTATATGCGAAACCAAAAAGGCAAATCTTTTTGCCTGCTAATGTGTTAAACATAGCACTCATCATGTTGAGTATAAAGCGCTCCTTCTGGTAATCGTTGATTCTTACTACACCCTCCCAATAATCGGATACTTCCTTAAGACCATAATGCCGGCAAAGATACACCAGATTAAGAATATCCTTCTTAAAGCACGACCCACCAAAGCCAACACTGGCATTTAAGAATTTACTGCCTACACGACTATCCATGCCCACGGCCCGGGCGACCTCCAGGATATCGGCATCGGTTTTTTCACAAAGGGCCGTTATTGAATTTATTGATGATATCCTTTGTGCCAAAAAGGCGTTGGCCACAAGCTTGGACAGTTCGCTGCTCCAGATGTTAGAGGTTATTATGCGATCTCTGGGCACCCAGTTTGCATAAATCTCAATCAACTCATCCCGAGCCTTTAGTGCGCTTTCTGTTTCCCTGGAGCCAATAAGGACTCGATCAGGATTTTCTAAATCTTTTATGGCTGTACCTTCGGCCAGGAATTCCGGGTTGGAAAGCACATCAAAATGGATCTCACTGTCCGTTGAGGTGAGGATTCTTTCCATGGCCAAAGCGGTTTTAACCGGAAGGGTGCTCTTTTCCACAATTATCTTGTGTGATTCAGCATGTTTTCGTATTTGCCTGGCAGTTTTTTCCCAATATTGCAGATCAGCGGCCATGCCTGAACCCGCACCGAATATCTTTGTTGGTGTATTCACGCTCACAAAGATGATATCGGAGTCCTTTATTCCCCCTTTAATGTCTGTGCTGAAAAAGAGGTTTCTGCCCTTTGCCGCCTTCACTGTTTCATCAAGACCGGGCTCATAAATGGGAAGATTATCGGAGTTCCATTGGTCAATGCGCTCGGAATTAATATCCACAACTGTCACTTTATATTGCGGGCATTTATAGGCTATTATGGCCATGGTCGGCCCGCCCACATAACCTGCTCCGATGCATAGGATATTTTTTTTGAATGTCATTTCTGTTGCTCTCCAAATTAAGCTAATAGCTGTTATTAGACAGGATTAACAGGATTTATTGGATTTATTTTTCTTGTCGCGGCTTACGATACTTCCTCTTAAGATCTATACCGTTTGGGCCAAAGTTTATGAGGAGGCCAATATCCTTTCTCAGTCCATTTAGGTAATTAACCAGTACTTCATGGGCCTTGGTTAAATGTTCTACAGATTTTAGTTCAATGACGACTTCGTCCTCTGCCAGTAAGTCAACGTAAAAGTCGCCTACGATCTGGTTGTCATAATAGATTTTCAGAGGCTTTTCTTGTTCCACTTTAAGATTGATCTTGTTTAGTTCTATGACCAAGGCCTTTTTATAAACGCTTTCAAGGAATCCAAAGCCAAGGACATTATAGGCCTTATAAGCACAGCCGATAATCTGATGGGTGATATCTTCGTGTTTCATGTCAATTGTTCAGGCAGGATTGAAAGACCTATCAAGAAAAATACAATAATACAATGTTTTACTTACAGCAAGGTTTATGTTGCATTGCCTCTTTTAGCAGGTATTGGTTCTGGAATTTCAGGCATATCCCCTGAAAGGATTATAGCGGGCACGTCTGTGACCATATAATTTGCCTCCTCATAGCTCCCAAGGATTTCTGCTGCGCGCTCAACTGCCTGGGATAAGACCGGCGGCCGGGTATCAGAAGAATGGGCATCACTGGCAATTACATGAACCAGTCGGTGTGTTAACAGCCTTTCAGCGCACTGCATGGCCCCCCCTCCAAACTCTCCAGTAACGCTCATTGCTGTTATCTGACTCAGTGACCCCATACGAACAAGTTCATACAGGATGTCTATGTCTTGCTGTATTGCCGGATTTCGTTCCGGGTGGGTGATAATGGGCGTTATGCCATTGAGTTTCAGGGAAAAGATCTCATCTTTTACTCCGGATGGGACAATCTGGGAGGGAAACTCCAGCAATATGTATTTCATTGCATTATTAACTGTGCCAGCATCCCCGGATTCAATCCTCTCCAGCATATGGGGACACATATGTACATCAGCACCCGCATATAGCTGCAACTTGATATGGTTTTTTGACAGGCTTTCTTGAAGGGCAGCCACCCTTGAGGTGACTTCATTGATAGGGTTTATGTAGATGCCATTCAGGGTATGTGGCGTAGCCACTATGGTATGGATGCCATCCTCGAGTGCCTTTCTTGCCATAGAAAGGCTCTCTTCCATAGACTGGGAGCCGTCATCCACACCAGGGAGAATATGGCAGTGAAGGTCTAGCATGGATCATGCTTCTTCGCCATGCTGAGTTTTCTGTTTTTTCTTCCTGCGGGGCTTTTTCTTCCTTTCTCCATCCTCACCATAGTAGTAGTAATAATACTGATAATAATAATAACTGTCCCTGCCCATATCTACTCCGTTCAAGATTGCACCGAGCATATGGGCCCCAACAGCCTCAAACTGTGCTACGCCATTTCTTATAATCTCTCTTGGCGTATCACCTGTACGGATAACCAGGATTACACCGTCTACAGATTTTGAAAGGACTACTGCATCGGTTACTGCGGTAGCCGGTGGAGAATCGATGAGAATATGGGCATATTTTTTTCGGAGATCATTTAGCAGATCGACCATGCGAGCCGATCCCAGTATCTCGGAAGGGTTAGGTGGGATGGGGCCACTGGAGATAATATCCAGGTTGGGTATCTGGGTATGAAAAATGGCCTTTTTGACATTGCTGCTCCCCACCAAGATGTTTGAGATCCCTTGATCCCTTGCCACGCCGAATAGCTTATGCGCTTTGGGCCTGCGCATGTCACAATCCAGGATAATGACCTTGCTATCGGCCTGTGCCATGGTGATCGCCAGATTTGCTGTTGTAATTGTTTTTCCCTCCCGGGGCCCTGCACTGCTGATAAGGATTACCTGAGGTGTAGATTCAGCAGAAGAGAAAAGGATGCTGGTACGGATGCCACGGTACGATTCGCTTGCAGTGGACTTGGGGGAATGGAGGGCCACCAGTTCCGGATTTATATCGTCCTCTGAACTCCCTTTGCTATCCGTGTGAAATAGAGGGGCAGGGCCGAGGTAGGGGATCTTGAGGTGCTGTTTCACGTCTTCAGGGATCTTGATTGTATTGTCCAGATATTCAAAAAAGAAGGCCAATCCTGTTCCAGTTACCAGACCCACAATAATAGCCAGGAGGATATTTAGCTTTTTCCTGGGTTTTACCGGATCCTTTGGCACCTCTGCCCTATCAACGATACGTATATTTCCTGTCTTCATATCCTCGGTCAGGGAGGTCTCCTTAAACCGTTTAAACAACAATTCATACATCTGTCTGGCACTTTCTGCCTCACGCCTTAAGACACCATACTCGATCGCTTTCTTATTGAGTTCGAGTGATTCTCTCTTCTGTTTTGCAAGGGCAGCCTTCAGGGAATTCTCCTTGGCCAGTGCCACTCTGTACTCGTTTTTCAGGGAGTTTACTACCCGATTCACCTCCTGGGCCTTTCTTTTTTGAAGGGTGTTCAGCTCAGACTCTATGGCCACCATCTGTGGATGTTTTTGCCCGTACTTCTTGGAAAGCTCAGACATACGTTTATATAACTCCACCTCCATTGACTTGATCTGGAGGATCAATTCGTTATTCAGCACCTCGGGTATGGAATCCAGCATATCAGGAGTGCCCGTCAATTCCATGGCCTGCTTGTAACGGGTTTCCGCCTCAACCCGTTTTGATTCTACCTCCACTACCTGGGTATTGAGATGGGCCAGCTTCTGGGCCGTGATATTTTCCACATCACTTGAAAAATCGGTGACAATGCTGTGTTTTTCCTTATACCGAAGCAGGGCCTGCTCGGCCTTTCCTACCCCTTTGCGCTCCTCTTCGATCCGATTGTGAAGCCATCTTACCGCATCCTGGACAGCTCTAAGTTTGGTTTCAAGATTCTGATCGATAAAGGCATTGGCAAGGGCATTTACGATCTTGGCGGCCAGCACAGAGTCTTTGGCCTGAAAGTTGACATCCACAAGACGGCTATTGCGGATCGGGTTAACCTTTATCCTATCTATAAAATCAGACACCAAGGGAGAATCCGGATTATATTCCTCCAATGTTTTAGACGTTTCCTCGTGTTCAATTCTCAGGAGGGAGGTAATAGAATCCTTCCAGAAATCAATGGTGTCCTGAATAGAATATTTCAGGTTGGTTATAATGTCATCTTTTGGTTTGGGGAAAAACTCCTCGCTTTCCTCTAAATAGAGACGCTTTATTACCTGCCGGGCCACAGTACGGCTTTCAATAATCTTATACTGAGTTTGATAATAGTCTGTTCCAGAGGCATCAACAGCCATAACCTCCTGGATGGAGACCACGTTTGGATTTTCCTTATCGATAATCAGACGGGTGGTGGCCTCGTAGATTGGAGTAGCTGTAAAGGCATGGATGGTAACGGTTATCACAATGATGGCAAGAAATGTGATGATAGTCCATTTGCGTTTCTGGATCACGCGCAGGTAGTCACGAATATCTATTTGCTGTTCGGTTTCCTGGTCCATACTGTTTTTTCACCACAGAGAACACAGAGATTTTTCTTTTTTAGCCTGCCCCGCTAAGTGCAGGATAGGCTAAAATAACCTCTGTTTTCGATATTTATGGTTATCTTATAAGATTAACCTTCTGATTCCTTCTTTCAAAACCTTTACATTGAAATTGATTAACAACCCCACCTTGATTCCGGATAACTTTAAATAAGTAGGAGCTGAGCCTCATGTATCGGTTGCAAACTATCAACTGCTTTTAATTCAATGATCACAAGATCTTCTACTAACATATCTATTCTGTAGCCGCAATCCAGTTTAACACCCTTATATTCAACTGGAAGGGCTTGTTGCCTTTTGTAATTCATTTGTCTTAAGTCAAATTCGTGGCTAAGACATTCTTCATAAGTAGACTCTAAAAGGCCAGGACCAAGGGCCTTATGAACATCAATAGCTGCACCGATTATTTTACCGGTAAGATCGTTTAAGTCCACTGTATGCTGCTTACTCTCGAAAGTTTTATGGACTGATAATTTTTGTTTGTCCCGAAAAGCTTTCGGGACAAACAAAATATTTCTATCTCCATGTCCTCCGTGGTGAATCTGAGATCTAAAAAAAGCTCTCTGGAACTACTATCACGTCTCCCGGTTTTATAGGGACATCCTGTATCTTTTTCCCGGCCCTGGTAATGGCATCCACCTTTATCTCTATTATTTTCTCAACCCCATCCTCGACTCGAATGATACGGGTCTTATTACGTGCTGCAATCCGTGTAAAACCTCCAGCTATGCTAATTGCCTCTACAAGGGTAACTTCCTTGTCGGTAAGAGTATAAGATCCTGGTTTGTTCACCTGGCCTATGATGTAAAAATGCTCCGCAGTTGGGATGAAGAGGACATCTTTATCAGCCATGAATATATTGGAAATCTGATCTCTTCCTTTCAGTAGACCCTGTAGATCAAAATTGATGACGATTTTACGTTCTTTATAAGTATTCGGGTACTCCGTGCGAATGATCATGCCCTTCTTTCCTGCCTGCTCATGATAATAAACGTCTCCCCTCCAAATGCCTCCTGCCCTCGAAATGGCATCCAGAACACGCTCCTTGGCCTGAAGGGAATAGCTACCAGGGTTTTTCGCAGCCCCGAGTACCAAGAAACGCTTGCTGTTGTAACCGGTAACCATGACAGAGATATGGGCATCCAAAAGATATTGCTCTTCGGCCAGTTTGCGGGATATAAGTTTTTCGATTTTCGAGGTGGTAAGATTATCCACCTTAATACGCCCTATCAAGGGAAATGAAATGTATCCATCCGCTGAGACCCTTATGGCCTCTCTGGAAAGATCTGCTTCTTCATAAACGGTAATACTTATAACATCATAACCGCCCACCCTGTAGTCACTACCTACAAGACCTCTTGCCTCAGGATGCTGCAAGAGATATTGGGCAATAGAGAAATGCCCGGTCTCCTCTATAATGGTCTTAAGGTTTTCATCGATTCCCTTATCGCCTCTTGCTTTCTTGATTTCATCAAGCTTTGCCATATCTTCTTTTTTAAGCCCGACATAAGATCCCTTTTGAACAGTGGTGACTTTTACAACTTCACCGCTAACACCACATGCACTGATAAAGAAGAGTATTGCTATGGTTATTATAAGATGTAAACGAAACAAATTCTCCCCCTTTAAAAAAGAAGATGATATATCAAACTATAATTTTTAATATCTCTAAGGTAAAAATGCAAGGATAAACCACTCCCTGCTCCATGACATTTTTGACCTTATGTCTCTCATGTATATATTTAGGCAATATGGATCAAAAAAAAAGGGGTCATGGACCCCTTTTTTAACTGATAAAATTTAGCACGTCAGGTTTTAAAGGATTCTTACTCAGGCCAAAGGAAAACTTAACTCCTCCTGTTTTTAGAACGCTGCCTTCAATGAAATCATAAACTGGTTATTGCTAAATTCATCCTCTTTGTAATTGGACTCTTTTTCTCTGTATGTATAGTTGACACCGGCACTCAGCCAATCTTGAATCTGGTAATCAAGCCCTATACTGCCGAGGCGATTCTCCTCTTCCTTCTTTTTGGCTACGGGGAGGTTATAGTCGTTTGTGCTATATGTACCACCAAGGCTGAGGGTAAATTTAGTAAAAAATATTTGTTTCAGGCTTAAACTGCCACCCACGTCTTCATAATATTCATTGCTACCGGCACCCGTGGTTCTCAGGGCGCTATATATGTTTAGGGTCAAGGATGTATTGGCAGTGGCAAGATAAGTGACAGAGGTGTCAGCAATCCATGTCTCTTTATCCTCGTATTTGTTGCCATTAGAATCTCTTTCGTTTTCAAAATTTCTCCACATGTAACCAGCGTTCAGCTCACCAGCCAGTTTTGCTCCATCATCCCAGGTGAGCCCTGCGTTAACCCTGCTCCAGTCAAAATCGGCATCAGTTTTTTCAGTTACGTTGTCGGCGGCTTTGTGAGTAAAATAATCTTGCTCACCATAGTGATACCGGATAAAACCCCAGGTCTTGGGCAATAATCTTATCTGGAATCCAGCGCCAACTTCGTTTATATCGTAGTCCTGGGTATAATCCGCTGCAAGATCATAGTCCTGTTCATAGTAATTGTAAAAAGCCAGGATCTTAAACCTGCTACCGAGGTTATAACCAATCTTGCCTTTTCCATCGTTGAGAGAGCGCTCTGTTAATGGTGTGCCCAATTTATACTGGGAATCAGAACCATAAGGGTCTTCTGCATCGGTGTAGACATAATCGATACCAAGGATCAGGCCGCCAGGGGCATTGTAGTTAAGAGCTAAAATACCTTTATGGGTCTGCCAGTCGTTCTTGCTATTATCACGATAATAGGCAAGGTCACCCATATAACCAAGAAACAGGCTCCCCCTTTCTGGAAGGCTATAATTGAAACCTAAGGCAGGCATGACATGGGTAATCAAGTCAGATTCTTCGAGTTCGGTAGTTTTATTTGATCCGTTGCCCAGGTAGATGTTGTCATCATAAAGACCCTGGAGAGTAATACCCGGGATGATCTTCAGGTTGCCGAATTGGAGCTTGCCCTCCTGGGCTATGGCATGGGCTGACAGGAGCATTAAAAAGCTTAAAACTAAACAGAAAACAAGGATTCCTTTTTTCATCTTTCAGTTCCTTTCTTTATAAAATAAGGTTCCGCAACCATATATCCTTTAATCTCCTAATGAAGTAGGAGTTGTTTCCGAGGTCGTCGTTGTTGTAATAGTTGTTGTTGTTGGAAACGTTGTTGGCGGCGCAGTTGTTGGCGGCGCAGTTGTTGGCGGCGCAGTTGTTGGCGGCTCCGTAATGGGTACTGGTTTACCTGTTTTTTCGATTTCTTCTTTAAATGCTTTGGCTTTATCACCGGCTTCTTCAGCCTCTCCTGCCACTGTTGTGTCAGGGTTAGTTTTAAGCACATCAGCAGCAGCAATGACTACATCAAGGGCTGCCAACTGGGCATCGGCCAGGGCCTTAGGATCTCCAGTGGCCTTTGCTTTTTCTAACATCTCTTGGGCCTTTGCTATGGCTGTGTAAACCTTGTTTTTGAAGGCCTCAGCAGCTCCCGGATCTTTAAAAGGTCCTTCCGTCCACGGTCCTACTTTATCAACCAGTCCTTTGATCACATTTAAAAGGGATTCCACATTATTGAAACCGGCCTCAAGCTCTGAGCCCCGCACACCGCAGACCGCTGTGGGCGTCTGTAGGAAATTTTTTCTCTTTGAGACACCGCTCTTAAACCACAACTTACCCACAAAAACGGTCATCCTGCGGACCAATTTTTTGGTTTTAAAGAGCCAGAATCCGCTCTTTTCCTCCCTTTCCTGGACCATTGTGTTGGTGAAGGGCCTGATTTTCATAAGAGCGCCATCATTGAAGGCGATGTGAACCTCACCATCTTTTGTCTGGATACGATCCCCATCGTTCAAAATCTGACCTATCTGTGAAACCCTGAAAACGTTTGTATCAGATTGGATAAGAACCTCTCCGGTGAAGCTCGATACCTTAGCAATAGGTGTTGCTGCATAGGTTTGAGAGCTAAATAAAAATACCCCCATACATAGGATTAAAAATACAAGTAAAGCCCTGTGTCTCGTATTCATGATTGTGTCCTCCTTTTTAGGAAAAAATAAAAGATGGGATATAGCTTTTTATAAGAAGGCATATAATAGCCTTTTTCTTTATGGCTATATTAGATAAGTGATCTGTTTGTTTGAAAAAAGAAAAATAGATGGTAAATTATCATATTCATTATTTTTAATGTCAAGAACTTTTTTGCTTTTATTATATTTTTTCATTTTTCTTATTCTCAAAGAAAGATTATTTTCTCAAGATTTTCTTTGAAAATTTCAAATAATTTTATCTAAACCCGAGCCTTATTATTATGCAAGAAATATGGATGAAAACCAGAATTATATATTATAAAACAGGGAACTGAGGTTTGCTTTTCTGAAAACTCTTACCTTTTTTCAACTGGTATAATGCAAAGATTGCCCCAAGAATGACTGCGATGGCTGCCAAAAGCCACCGAGTGTGGCGAAACCAGTTCTCCTTTTTTGGAATCCTTACAACCGATCTGGAAATAGCAGTATAATGCGTATCTCGTAGATCATATTCGAAGAAAAAAAAGACCGGATATGAGGCGCCAGAAAGGGCAGAAAAGTTCTCAATTTCAAAGACCACTGTTTTTTCACCCCTGGGTTCGATATCAAAATCAATATGTGGCCCTGGTGAGGAAAGTTCTTTGGGAAGGATAAGGGTTGACCGGATATTCATAGGGCCAAGGCCTAAATTTTTTATCTCACACCGCAGTTTGCCCTTTTTGTTCATGGTCAACTCATCAATTAGACAGAGGAGATCAACATTTACATCTTCTTTAAAGAAGAAAGTAGTACAAGAAATAGCCGAAAAGGGGTATTGGGCGGCATCTTGGAAATCAACAATGACTGTTAGGGGATGCCGTCCCTTTTTGATGCCTGTGAGTATTTCTTCAAAATGATAGGTTTTGCATTCGTTGACTGCAAGAAGTTCTTTGGCCGGGGTCTTAATTCGTTTCTCCTGAAAAACTATATTTGCCTGGACGTCATGGGCGGCAACAGTGCCTCTGTTGCAAACCTTTATGGTGCCCTTAAGGAAATCTCCCTCTGTCTTAACTGTTGTCTGCGTCTTGATGGTCAGGGTTCCGGCTGAAGCCACAAAAACATACTCAAATATCAAAATGAAAGCAATTAAAAAAATCGTCACTGAGATATATTTGCCAGGCATACTTTAGAAGTCCTTTCCGTGCTCCACCCTATTCTTTTTCATTTCTTCAGTCCTGACCCAATATTGATGCAATGGAGTTCTTCACCTCTTCTTGATCGCACAAGGAATATATAATAGTTTGCCTTTTCCTAAAATAGTTACGTTCTTTTTTAATATCATCAAGGGCATATTCTGCCCACACAGAGTACGGGTCTTTTTTAATTGCTGCATTGAAATACTGTAAACTGTCATGTGTCTGATGGAGCGCCTTTCTAAGCAATGGAAGACCAGCTGCAATATCATTCTCACGTAACTTTCTAAGTGCATCTTCCAGGATCTGGTTCCTGCCCTGCTTTCGAATTCGAGCAATCTTAACATAGGCCTCCCCCACATAACGGCAATAAGGATACTCCGTCAATATACTCCTGTACAACGGCTCGGCCTTATCCCATTCACCAAGTCTCTCATAAGCCATTGCCGTAAAAAGCATACAGTGGATGACATCTTGATGATCAAAATTGATCCGTTGTTCGATAATTGGCGTCATAGTCCGAATGGCCTTCTTGAAATATCCTTTGGCACTCTGCGATTTCTGGGACTCTGAAAGTTCAGCCCCGAGCTTATATGCCCTGTAGCCCTTTATATAGGCCCTGACCGGTCTGTTTCTCAACAGAGCACCACCAATAATAAGCGCAAAAGCAGTGAGGATTGTCAAAACAAGAAGATACGGACGGGCAACAGTGAACATCTTGTCCGTGCGCCGGACTATCAATCTATCCACTGCTGAACCCCACCGCTGAATCCACACCAAAATCTTCTCGAGATATGAGTTACGAAATCGTCCTCTTATAAATCCATAAAGCCATATAAGAAAGACAATCATAATTGTTGCAGCACTCAGCCCCATTCCAAACATCTCCCAGGGGTTTGTTCCATATGTGAGCACTACATCTTTCTTTCGAGGTATAACCAACATCAGGTGAGGGCTTACCGGGTAAACACCATGGGCTCCCTGTACTTGCCAATTAGGGAAATATGACACCTTGACCAGGTGCGGTACACCCACCTTGTTAGTTGTAAAGCGTATCTTTAAATGTTCGATATGAGTTTCGATCTTCAGGTCAGTGCGATCAATAGTATCATATCTGAAAAGGGAAAGGTCACTCACGCTTGCTGTTTCATTGGCAAAAAGGCTCCTATCTGCCTCATCCTTTACAAAGTGCTTCGGGACTAAGAGGACATTCACCTGATCAGGATTCTTGTACCAGTTAAAAAAATCTTCAACCCAGTTCCTGCCAGTATATAACACCGGCTGAATCCTTGGCAGATCCACATATCGGTCTATACAACCCTTATACCGATAGATTGATATGGCTCCGAACACCGCCTCCTTTTCAAACAGTGGCGAGGAGCTTATGGCCTTTTTGGCCTTGTCAGTCATTAAGATAAGCTGGGAAATATTATAAAGATCCAGATGTACCTGGAGGGCATCCGGATTCATCTTGGATAGGATATATCCTTTGGGTGTCTTGATATCCCGGGAGTACTCGGTTTGAAGAAAGACTATGGATTTCGAAGCAATAGATGAGGCATAGTGAATCCCCTCCATAGTCTGCCTGCCAGAAAAAAGGGGCAAGGACTCAAAGACCCTGTCTCCACCGTATCGGCCGTACATATTACATTTTTCGTATCCCACCCGCGGGGCGTTCAGCGGGTCTTGACATTTTCCCTGATAAACATTTTTCAGATAATTGTTTGTATCAATAAATTCCCTATAGCCTACTCTATTTTCATAGCCTTCGTTATTGTATCGAAACCAGACATCCGATTTTGAGGCCCAAAAAATCACCACAAGAATACATAGGTAAGAAACTGCCACAGCCGCAGTAACCTTTGCCTTCTGGCTTGATAGAGAGAAAAATAGGCTGATTGTATCTGCAAAAAAAATAAGTACCAGCACAAAAAGCAAGGGAGGGAGAAAACGTATATCCGGAACTTCTAAAAAATGGGCTGAAAAATATCCCACCACGCACCCGAAACCAAGACCGAGAAACATCCGAAATCTATCCGATCCAGTCTCAGTTGTAGTACGTCGAATTAAGGAAGAGAACCGTGCGGAGAAAAAAATGACCCATCCAGCCGCAAGTGCTATAATGCCATGTATAATGGCAATAGTTGATCTTTTCAGGAAAAAAGAACGTAGTTCCACATCGGTTATGGAACGGCAAATAAGTATATAGAGGCCTATAGAGGCCAAGACCAGTCCGATTAAAAACCATGATGACCCCACAGCCAGGCAAAATTTTTTGTAGCTGTATTTCCATCTTCGGGTCCATAGACCTATTCCTGCTACTGTCATGGAAATGGCAAGAGAGACAGGCGTTACCAAAGGATGCAGAACAGAGGCTATGTGGGCCCCAAGGGGGGATGCTGAAAAGCCAGGCACTTTCAGGCCAGTGGCCCATAGGCCTTTACCCAGGATCAGATACTGGCCAACCAGGTAAAAAAAGACAAAGGAGCTTAGGGCCGAAAAGCAAAGCATCGGCAAATCCCAGCTCTTCCACACAGGTTTTGTGTCTGCCTGCTGGCCCATAGCACACAAGGTCAACCTGGGGCCAATAAAAAGAAGAATGATAAAAATCCCCATAAAGGTATAGTGCCAGTCAACAAAGGCCTGCCATATCATATAGACAGGGGTGGTATATGGGTAACGGTAGGCCATTAGGGGCAGTATCCAGAAGGCCATAAGGCCAAATGCCAAAAGGGATACCTTGAATAGATACCTGACATTTCCTTTTTGGAAGAACCAATAGATTAGAAGGAAGATAGCAGGAATAAAGACAAATAGATGAGACAGGCCAATAACTGCCAAGAGAATGCCATTTTTAACCGCTCCACTGTTTGTACACAGACCTTTGTAAAGAGATCCGATAAAATAGACAAACATGGCAAAGGCAAACATATAGCAGAATTCCCCGACAAGGGTGCTCAGGGTGTTACCGCCAAACATTGTATATAATTCATTAAACATGAATAACAGTGAAGCGCTTGCTCCGATAACCGGGATAGGAAAACTATATCGTAAGGAACGCAGGCCAAAGTATGTCATAAGAGGAAGAAGAAATATGCCACTCATTATGGCAAATTTTAACGCTATCGTGAGGGGGATGCCAAAGATATAGCTTGGAAGCACAGCTAAGAGAAAGAGGGGGATGAAGTAAAAGCTAAAATTTGGGTAGCCGCAGAAATTGCCCATGTCCCATCCGGTCAAGCGGCCATTGGGCAACAGAACCCTTAACATGTGATTGGCCACACCATGCCAGCTTGCCGTATCGCCTCCGGTTACAATAGTATCATAAAAAAGATACCTGACATCAAAGAAGACCATCAAGAATAAAAGGATAAAACCAAGTAGGACGATATCTGTGATACTACTGGTGTGATCTCTGAGCCTCATAAACCCTTTCTTTGTCTTAAGTACAATCTCAAAATATCCCTTAACATAATAAAGGGATCTCGAGCCAGATGGATCTTTGAATGTTGACTCTGCACTAAGGTCACCGGTATCTTTCGGATATTGAGGTTCAATTCTCTTGCCAGGATAAATAACTCCACATCAAAGGCATATCCTCTTATAGTGGATCTTGTAAATATTTTTTTGGCTGTATCCTCAGTAAAACCCTTGAATCCACACTGAGTATCTTTAATATCTATTTTTAGCAGGCCATTGGCAATGGTAGAAAAGGTTCTGCCTCCTATCCTCCTGGCCCAATTCAGCCCTGATCTACCAGAGGATCTGGGCAGGTCTCTGTCCCCGATAACCATGTCACAACTATGGGAGTTAAACACATCTATCGCTGACAAAAAACAGCTCAGTTCATAGGGAAGATCGGCATCAGTAAAAAATCGGTATTGGCCCTGTGCCCTCAGCATGCCCTGTTTGACAGCATATCCCTTGCCCTGATTCTTAGAAAGTCGAACCACATGCACAAAAGGATCAGTGATAACGTCTTTTACAAGAGAGCAGGTTTTATCAGTGCTGCCATCATCCACAAAAATAATTTCATACCTTTCGAAATTCTGTTTACAAAACGCCGATAATGCCTTTAGGGTTGGGAGGATTCTTTTCTCCTCGTTATAACCTGGAATGATAACAGAAATAAAATCGGGAAGTCTGGCCATATATAACAACACTTTATGTTTTTCGTTATCTTAGGATTCCATGCTGAAAACTAAATAGTTACTTATTGCTCCAACCGCTTACCCCTGATTATTATTCAATGACCTGTTTAACAAAGGCCTCATCCGGGTAATGTATACGGACACTTCTTGTTATCTGCTCTATCATCTTTTTACGATTACGGCCCGATTCCAGAGACAGATTCTTTTTGTAATGCCAGCAGGCCTTGGACCAGTAAATCTGCCATGCCGGGTTGTTGGGGTGAATAGTCTTTGAGCGCATGACCCAGTAATCACCTATCATTACATGCAGGTAGGGATTATTATCCCCGACAAAATAGGCCGCTCTTTCCATGGAAATATCTGCCGCCGGGAGCCATCTCTGATAGAAATCGGTCCTTTGGCATAGATGGGCATATTCCCATCCCAGGCGTATGTGATATTCTGCTGCAAAAGGATTCAAACGTACTGCCTCCTTAAGGGCCCTGATAATCTGCATCTGACGTATACGTCGATCTTCATCATTCCAATCCAGATTTAAGGCCTCTGAATTCCGAATATTCACCAAATTACGGGAAAGTTTATACCAATACTGAGCGTTCCATCTGTCCCACTCAATGGCCTTTTTGAATCCTTCCAGAACTGAGTTTTGGCTCCTATTCGGGGCAGATTTTTGGGCAGCATAATAGTCGGTCTCTGCCATAAAATGTCTGATAGACCAATACCCACTCCAGATAATAAGCGCTAAGACGAGGAAAAAAGCCAACATCCCTTCATATTTTAGGGGCATTATATGATAACGATACAGTGTTTTATCAAACCCGTGATGTCTTTCCAGATGAAGAGCGCTATAACCAATGGCCATGATAGCCGTAAGTATCAGACAGTTGGCAGGGACATGGAGATTGAACTCAGAATAAGAGTGGATCGCCATGGCAGTTATAACAGCCAAAGGAGCCACCCCAAGGCATATTGCAAATGGATCAGTCCTTTTTCTCCACAATCGTATTGTCCGGTAAATAAAATAAGATATGCCGGTTAATAAGATAAAAAAACCTATGATTCCTGCTTCAGCCAGAAATTGTGCCCAGTCGTTGTGGGCATGCCGTATAAAGATTTTTTTGTCTTGAGCAGCCTGATATTTAGGATAAGCATACTGGAAATTACCCACACCTATACCTGTCAATTTGTAATCCTTAAACAAGTCTATGGTCTTTTGAGCATATCTTGCCCTGGTCTTAAGGTCTCTATCAAAGTGTTTAAACCGCTCCACAGGATACTCAACACCAATATGAAGAGCATAGACCGAGGTGATAAGAAATAGAACAAGGATGATTAATCCCATTCGGCGGTGATTTTTCCTGAAAATAAAGAACAAACTCATACACAACATGGCCCCGGCAGCAGAGATCATGCCTCCTCTGGAGGCAGAAAAAATAAGCCCAATACCTATTACTGCTCCAGCAAAGAGAATCAAGATTCTTTTATTGAATCTTTGTTCCCCTGATAGGTATCGTGAAAGCCTTACCCTTAAGCTGCTCTTGTGGCCTGAGACTATCTTTCTTTTTTTCCTTTTCTCTGAGAGTGCACCTACATAGGCAGCGGCTAGAAGCAGACACATCTCCATCAATCCTGCAAAGTGGTTGTGGTCGTAATAGGTCCCGATCACATCCCTAAGATATCCCTTTTTATACCACAACATATATCCAGATCCTGAATAGGTCTGTATCAGGCCATAGAGTGCCTCAAAGCAAGCAGTTATTAAAATCAGAGAGATCGTTAGCTCAATTCTCTTCTGTGAATTCAGCATCTGTGTTAAACCGAAAAAAAAGAGCCCATAAACAGTAAACCTGATAATGGACATACGTACAGGATAATAATATGGCGAGAGAGCAAACCAGTGCCTGATAGGACTTTCCGTGAAAGCACCTGGGGCAGGTAATGATTTCTCTCCAACCACCTTAGCCTCAGGGGATAAAAAGCTTAAAAGAGAATCAGGCAAGGGAATGACCTGAAAAATAAGAAAAATTAAAAGAACAATAAAGGTAAAATTAAGGCTGGTGTCCAGGAGTTGAAATTTATACACTCCACTTTTGGCGTCTTTTTTTATATTTTTTTTTACGAGTAAAAGGCTGCCGATCAACACACCCAAAAATATGATTGTGTAGGTGTAGGTATAGACAGCTCCAAAAAGGATAGGGCTGAGAACCAGAGTGATTAGATAGATTTTAAAGGCGGCTCTTTCCAAATTCGTTATTCGTTAATAGTTATTGGTTATCCGTTATTGATTTTAATCTTTTTTTCATATTAAGACTATATATCCGTTTATCAAGGAAATGATTTACGAATAACAAATAACGAATAACTATTTGCTCCTGCTTCACTTACAAAGACCTTGGTCTCATATGGTTTAAATTTAGCCCGTATACCCTCTTTGCCTGCTGGATAATATACCAAGGTCTCTATTTTAGTTGAAACTTAATGGGTATCTCTACCCACATCTCAACTATCTCATCTCCTCTTTTGGCGGGGCGAAAAAGCCAATCTTTAACCACATTTATAGCAGCCTTATCTAAAATTTCATAGCCACTTGATCTGGCCAGCCGAATAGGTCCTGCCCTACCATTCTTTTTAACCAAAACCTCAAGGAGCACCTTTCCTTGATAACCTCTCCTCCTTGCCACTATAGGGTATTTGGGGGGGGTATTTTTTTTGTAAATAGGCAGGGCATAGGTAATTGGCGTATCAGGAGGGGAGTCAGGTATGTCTTCCGTTGCTGATAGAGCCACTGGAATATCCAACATATCAGGTTCAAAAGAATTATCTTCCTCTACAACCCCTTCTTTTTTGATGCCGGAAAGATCTCCCCTGGATAGGTGCGCAATAGTCTCATCTTTTTCCGGTGGCCTCTCCTTTATTATTGATTGTTCTGCCTGAATTCTCTTTTCTTCATTAATTTTTGGCTTAATGCTCAGTTTTTGTTTCACCTCTCTTTTTATCACCTTTTTTACCATAGGCTTTCTTTCAGGCTCTTTAGCAACTATAGATGGGCTTTTAATTAAAGAAGGTTTTTTAACCGGTCTTGGTATGTATATATCAATGGTCAGGGTTTTATGGTCCACCTGTGGCGGAACAGGGAAAGACCTGTTAAAAAAGCCTAAATCAACACATGCTAAAAGTGAATGCATGATCAAGGCCATTAGGAAAGCAGGTAGAAGCGATCGGCTCAAGGCTGGCTCTCCATTTTGGTCTGCAATGAAATCCTATTTAGGCCAGCCATCCTTATCTGATCAAGCACTTTGACCAGCAGCTGGCATGAAGCCCTTTTATCGGTAAAAAGGAGGACTCCCTGGCTACCTTTCTCTTTTGCCCTGAGTTTTAAAAACTGGGCAAGATCTTTTAAGGGTATCTGACGCTTATCCAAAAATATCTCACCGCTATCCTTGATTGTTACGGACAGCAATAACTCTCTCTCTATCATGGCGGATGAGGAAGTGGGTAAATTGACGGATATACCCCTGTGAACAGCCATTGAGAGCATTGCATAGATAAAGAAAACAAGGAGAAGAAAAACTATATCAATCAGTGGCAGAATCTCTATCCTGGCCCTCCTCTGTGTTCCAAGATTAACCTTCATGGAATCTTAACTCTTTTTCACTGTTTTTGTCTGATTGATTGCACCTCTCATAGACTATTTCCAGGCTTGTAGCATACTTTTCTATGGTTGTTGCTGCCTCCTCCACTCTGGAATTGAAGTAGTTAAAAGGAAAGAGTGAAAGAATGGCTATTCCTAATCCAGATGCGGTTGTGATAAGGGCCTGGGCAATACCAGCCGTTACTGCCTGGGGCTCCTCGATTCCTGTACTTCCAAGGATTTCAAAGGAAAGAATAATACCTATCACCGTCCCAAAAATGCCCAGGAGTGGAGAAACCGTGATTATGGTATCGAGTATGGGAAGATGCTGCCTCATCCTATCCAACTCATCCGAAGCGGCAGTCTCCATTGCCTTTGACATACTAAACTCCCTGTGAAGGATACCTGCTACCAGGATCCTTATAACAAAATCTTTTGAATCTCCGATTCTTTCCCTTACCGTTTCCCAATCGCCTGTTTCAGCCAAAGAGAGAATCTCATTAACCGTGCTCTGGTCCCTTCTATGCCCCTCAGCTATCCAGAAAATTGTCCGCTCAATTATCACAGTTAGGGCTATTATCGAGCAGATCAAAAGGGGGTACATTATGGGCCCGCCTTTAATAAATAGATTGATCATGGCTTCTCCTTTTTACTCTCTCCTTTCTTTGAAAGAATCGTAACACGAGGGGTTTTGCTAATCGGGTTTTCGTCAACAAGTACCGGGCATTGGTATACTCTGCTTATATTATCAGCGGTTATCACATCAGAAGGCTCACCTGTTTTATAGACACTCCCTTTATCCAAAAGAATCATCCTTTGGCAATATTGTGCAGCCAGACTGATATCGTGGGAAACAATAATCACGCTCAGTCCTTGTGTCCGGGTTAGAGATGAAATAAGTTCGAAGATGTCCACCTTATGCCTTATATCAAGGAAAGATGTTGGTTCATCCAGCAATATTATTTGAGCCCTCTGGGTCAACGCCCTGGCAATAAGCACCCGCTGTTTCTCCCCTCCTGACAATTCATGTATGGAGCGCGTTGCCAGATCAAGGGTACCGGTGAGGCGCATAGATTGATGAGCTATTTCCAGATCTTCTTTTCCCTCAAAAGGAAAAAGGCCTAAATGAGGAAAACGACCCATAAGCACCACCTCAGAGACCGAAAAAGGAAATCTAAAGGTTGCCTCCTGGGGTACCATGGCAATACGTCTAGCAATATCACCTCTTCTATAATTGGATATTGCTTTATTCAGGAGTAAAATTTCTCCTTTCTGTATCTTTAAAAGGCCATCTATAATCTTTAACTGGGTACTTTTGCCCGAACCATTTGGACCAATC
>CAYTDY010000011.1:8710-22167 GCA_964436665.1 uncultured Desulfobacteraceae bacterium | reverse complement strand
AGTTTTTTGAATGCATAGATTTATAGAGAACTGTGTCATTTCATTGATATCTATTCCAACATATCCGCCGGAGGCGGATGATTGCTTTTAGCCCCGCAAGGTGGAGCTAAATGTCTGTGTGGGTCTGCGGTTAATATTACATTCATGTTCTCTATCAAAATTTGCAGAGGACCCCGGGCGTGAGCCCGGGGGTATCTATTTTTTAACAATCTTTCCAAGCAACGTACCGATCCAGTCTTTCAATCTATCTATCAATGAGGGTCCCTTTACGTTCAGGGTGCATTCGGCCTTTTTATCTGAAAGCATACTTATTGCCCTTGCAGTATAAGTACCGGCAGGCATAGGTGGTTTTGTTATAATTACGATGGTTTGCATTTTTTCGTTTGAGCCAATTTTGGCCCTCAGGAAATCAGAGACCTTGGTCAGTATTCCTATCTCAGCATTAAAGGTTCTATCTTTTCTTACATCACCGGAGGCTATTGATAGATCGACCTTTTTCCCATTAACTGGCACATTAAGTATTTTTATGAATACACTATCACCGGGCTCAAAACCTGAACCGCTGAAGACAATCTTTGTGCCCTTCATTTTAGCAACACCCAAACGAACTGTCTCAGGGTTAACAATAATTTGTGGATTTTTTATTCCCTTATCCAGGGTTTTGACTGGCTCTGAACATCCTGCAAAAAAAATACCGGAGAAAGCTACGATAGAACTGATTGTTAAAAATTTTTTAAACACACTCTTTTTCATTTTAATCCTCCTTTTTTTGTAAAATGCAATCCTTTTACTTTTTATCTTACTTTAAACGACGCCTCTTCTGGTACCTGACAACAGCCCTATTATGTTCTGATAAGGTAGCAGAGAAAAAATGACTTCCATCATTTTTAGAGACAAAATAGAGATAATCTGTTTTTGCCGGGTTTATTACTGCCATTATGGACTTACTCCCAGGATTAGCGATAGGCCCAGGAGGAAGTCCATAATGAATATATGTATTGTAGGGGCTGGGAGAATGAAGATCCTTTCTTTTCAGGTTTCCATCGAAACTCTTAAGACCATATATAACTGTTGGATCACTTTCAAGCCTCATCCTCTTTTTAAGCCTATTAAGGAAAACTGACGCGATAACAGGCCTTTCCTCTGCAAGGCCGGTCTCCTTTTCTACTATAGAGGCCAGGGTTACTATGTCCTTTACTGGCATAGATGTGTTTTGATCCTTTATTAGGGCATTAAAGATATTCCAGAAACGGTTAACCATGAGGTCAATTAATTCCCGTGCACCCATATCCCTGCCTATTACATAGGTGTCAGGAAAGAGATAACCCTCTAAGCTTGTAGCGTCAATACGGTAAGAGGCTGCAAGGATTTTATCATCAACCAGAGGAATGAATTCATTTTTACTAACCAGGTTTTTTTTGTCCAGTAAATCAGCGATCTGTTCAGCGGTAAGACCCTCAGGGATGGTTAAAGGATGAGTTTTGATTACCCCTGAAGCAAGAATATTAAATACTCTTACCGGGGCCATTGATTTATTGAGGCTGTATTCCCCTGCCTTTATATCCCTTGTACCCCCTTTCAGAAGAGCCCAGAGCATAAAGAAATTTTTGCTTTTAATGAGCCTTCTTCCCTCAAGTTCACCAGCAACTGTTCTTAAGCCGCTACCCTTTTTCACTACAAAGATCTCTTCCTTTTTATCAAGCCCCGCAGGGCTTATCAAAAAATATCCAAAATAAAGGGATAAAAATGCAAGTAGGATAAATATTAGTAGAACCGATGTAAAGATTAAACTCCTTTTTGACATCTCACGTACCAATAATTCTGCTAATGAAAAGTGCCCCTGAAATGAGTAGGCCCATAGAAACCAGTGTTTGAATAGTCAGGGCCTGAGCCGGGATGAGCTCTTGGAAGGAAAGGTATTTCCTCCACAGCACATGAATGGCCCTACTGGCTAAGAGAAGAGCCCCTAACGAGATTATAACAAGAAAAGGAAGACCTATAAAATAAATAAGGAAAATAATGACCAGAAAAGGAAGAAACATTAGGAGGCAATATAAATAGCGTGCCCTGCTGAGACCAAGCCTAACGACTAAGTTTTTTTTGTTAGCTTCCTTGTCGGCCTGATAATCTGGAAACTCGTTTATCCAGATTACACTCATAATAAGGAAGCCATGAGGAATCCCTAATAAAAAGGCAGACCAGGTAAGGCTATCAGTCATGACATAATAGGTACCTAAAGTTATAATGGGGCCAAAGGCGAAAAAGATCAAAGGCTCACCCAGACCGATGGACATAAGTTTAAGAGGTGGACTGGAATATGCCCAACCAGCTAAAAGGCCAAAAAGGCCAATAACTAAAACATAGGGCCTGCCCCAGAAGGCAAACCAGATTCCGCATGCAATCCCGATCAAAAAAAACGAGATGGATAAAATGATGACAGTATCGGGTTGTATCTCATTTTTCTGAATTACCCTGCTTCCGCCACTGAATGGGGTAAGCCTGATATTAATAGGGTCACTCCCTTTAGAATCATAGTAGTCGTTTAGCAAATTGGAACCCAAATGGAGAGCACTAAGACCTATCAAGGCCATGACAAAAGGAAGAGGGGAAAACAATCCTCTTTGAAACACAAAGGCAGAGGCAGTAATTAAGGGTATTATTGAACCTGCAAGAAACGGAAGCCTAAGGGCCTTAAGGTATGTTTTAATCATACGTGCTTTCTGTTTAAATTTTCAAGTGGGCAGTTGGCACAGAGTGGTTTTCTCCTGCAAAAATCTTTTCCTACCTTAACAATCAAGGCGTGAAACTCTTTAAAAAGCTCAACATCATGAGAAAGATTATCCATAAAAAACATTTGCAAATCATTGTATCCTGCCTCCTCTTCAATTAGACCATGCCTGATTAAAATCCTGTGGGTATATGTGTCCACTACAAAGAGAGGCCTCCCGGCTCCATATAAGACAATGCTATCAGCTGTTTCCATTCCAATTCCCTTTACAGATAAAAGTTCCTTCCGGATAGTTTCGGTGTCAAGGGAAAAAAGTTTGTTTATATCACCATTGTATCTATTCTCAATAAATTTGATAAGGTTTTTCAGGCGTTTGACCTTAAGATTATAATAACCAGCAGGTCTGATGTATTCAGCTATGATAGATTCAGGTATCTGGCTGAGCCCTTTAATAGACAATAGATCTTCTTCTTTCAGATTCAGGATTGCTTTTTCCACATTATTCCAGCTGGTGTTCTGGGTTAAAATAGCACCGACCATCATCTCAAGTTCTGTGTCTGCTGGCCACCAGTTTTGAGGGCCAAAGGCAGAAAAAAGGAGATTGTATATCTCCATCAAGGTCTGACCGGTTGATGTAATCACTGATTGATCCTTATCATTATAGTTATGATATTATAGCATCCTGAAGGCTTAGTTGATATATGCTATTGATAATGTCACTAGTCATCAGTCATTATTCATTGGTAAGCTTTGGAATTTTCTGGCTATTATTAACATTTACCAGTAACAAATGACACCTACAATAACTTGACACTAATAAATAGATACCTTAGATTAATTCTCCATGTCAATGCAACAACTTAAGAAAACACGCAATATAGGTATCATAGCCCATATAGATGCAGGCAAGACTACCATAACAGAGCGGGTACTCTTTTATACTGGTAGGTCTCACAAAATGGGCGAGGTTCATGATGGGGAGGCTATCATGGACTGGATGCCCGAGGAACAGGACAGGGGTATTACAATAACGTCTGCTGTCACCACCTGCAAATGGTTTGATCACACCATAAACATCATAGATACACCGGGACATGTGGATTTTACTATTGAAGTTGAGAGATCCTTGAGGATTTTGGATGGGGCAATAGGAGTATTTTGTGCAGTAGGTGGTGTGGAACCTCAGTCAGAAACGGTATGGCATCAAGCAGACAGGTACGGGGTCCCTAAAATAGCGTTTATAAATAAATTAGACAGGACTGGAGCCAATTTTGATAGTGCTGTAAAGATGATAAAGGAAAGGCTTGGCGCCACTCCATTGATCCTTCAACTACCGTGGGGATTGGAAGAGGGTTTTCAAGGTGTGATCGATATAGTTAAGATGAGGGCTCTTGTCTGGAATGAAGATGATCTCGGTGTCTCTTTTCAGGAAGTGTCTATCCCAGAAGAATACATACAAGAGGCTACAAGACATAGGGAAAGGATGCTGGAACTATTAGCTGATAATGATGATAGCATAATGGAGAAATATCTATCTGAAGAAGAGATCGATATTCAGTCAATCAAGAGGGTAATTAGGCAGGCAACTATAAAACTCACCCTTGTTCCCATATTCTGTGGAGCGGCATTGAGAAATAAAGGGATACAGCCCCTTTTGGATGGAATAGTTGAATTTCTTCCCTCCCCTCTTGATGTTCCACCAGTAAAAGGCATCAATCCGGAGACAAAAAAACCTGAGCCCAGGTATGCAACTGTAAAAGAGCCTCTCTCTTCTCTGGCCTTTAAGGTTGTAATGGATCAGGGAAGAAGAATGACGTATCTCAGAATCTACTCTGGGATAATGAAACCAAGCTCCATAATCTATAATAGCACAAGAGATGTCACAGAAAGGGTAGCCAGGATCATGAGAATGCATGCAAACAAAAGAGAGAGGATAGATCAAGCAATAAGTGGTGACATTATTGCTGTCATGGGTTTAAAGGAGACCTCTACTGGTGATACACTTTGCGATAAGAATCATCCTATATTATTTGAGTCGATGGAGTTTGATCAGCCAGTAATATCTATGGCTGTGGAACCAAAACAGTTAAAGGATCAGGAGCGGCTTTTACATACTCTCACAAAGGTAGCTGATGAAGACCCAACATTCAAGTTTAAGGTAGAGGAAGATACTGGTCAGATGATAATTTCCGGCATGGGGGAGCTTCATCTGGAGGTTTTAGCCCAGAGACTGAAAAGGGAATTTTTTCTTGATGTAAATACTGGAAAACCGCAGGTTGTCTACAGAGAGACCATCAGTAAAAGGGCTGGAATCGATACAGTTTTTGACAGGGAATGGGGTGGAGTAATGCATTTTGCCGGTATTGAAATAGAGGTTTCACCAATGGAGAGGGGAAAAGGAAGCAAGTTTGTCAACAAATGTTCAAATCCATTAATGATTGAAGAGCTCATCAGCTCTGTAGAAGAAGGGATAAAGGAGGCATCAGAAAGTGGGGTTTTGATGGGTTATCCAGTAATTGATGTGGAAACCATTCTTCTGGATGCCAAGATAAAGGAACTATTCTCTACACCGCTTTCCTTTAAGATTGTTGCAACAATGGCCTTTAAAGAGGCCTGTGAGCTTGCCTTGCCTATACTTCTGGAGCCTATTATGAAGATTGAAATAATCGTTCCTGAAGAGTTTGTAGGCGATGTAATTAGCGATCTGAATAGCAGAAGTGGCAGAATTGAGCAGATTACAACGAAAGAAACGGTTAAGCTACTGGCAGCCATAGCACCTCTTTCAAAGATGTTTGGATATTCAACAGCTCTCCGCTCTTCCTCTCAGGGGAGGGCAACCTTCACCATGCAATTTTCTCATTATGATAAAGTCTAAATGAGTGCCTAAAGTGCGCTAAAGTGCCTAAAGTTAAGGCAAACAAACACAAAAGCACAATTAATTTCATAAGTATTTTTTATAAGTATGGTTTCGTCACTTTCGATTTTTAATACGCAGCTCGCAACAAGGCACTAAATGCTAAGAAATACAAACGCAACGGAT
Organism: uncultured Desulfobacteraceae bacterium; assembly: GCA_964436665.1. GTDB lineage: Bacteria > Desulfobacterota > DSM-4660 > Desulfatiglandales > B25-G16 > CAYTDY01. The sequence goes on along the minus strand of CAYTDY010000011.1, from coordinate 16,399 downwards.
CACTAACAACTAACTACTGTCATTTCCTAAACCTTGGCCAGAACAATCCTTCATATTGATATGGATGCATTTTTTGCAGCCATTGAGGTGATGGATGAACCTTCTTTAAAAGGGAAACCTGTTATTGTTGGGGGTTCGAGCAGGCGGGGTGTCGTCTCTACAGCCAGTTATGAGGCCAGGAGGTTTGGCGTTTGCTCTGCCATGCCTATATTCAAGGCAAAGGAAAGATGTCCTCAGGGTATTTTTCTTCCGGTAAAAATGGAAAAGTACAAAGAGGTCTCCAAAAAAGTTATGGATATATTGAGTGATTTTACACCTCTTGTTGAACAGGTTTCCATTGATGAGGCATATCTTGATATTACAGGAACAGAGAATCTTTTAGGAAGTCCAGAGGAGATAGCCAGGCATATAAAGGACCGTATTAGTAAAAAGACAGGTCTAACTTGTTCGATAGGCATTGCCCCTAACAAGTTTCTGGCCAAGGTTGCATCTGATATGCACAAGCCCGACGGTTTAACAATCATTTTAGCAAATGAGGTGACTACATTTTTATCTACATTGCCTGTAGAAAAAATCCCTGGTGTTGGAAAAAGGACAGTTGAAGGTCTTAGGCATTATGGGATCAAAACGGTTGGGGATTTAGAGAGATTCAGCAAAGAGCAACTTTTAAAGAACTTTGGAAAGTTTGGCCTTAGGCTGTATGAACTTGCACAAGGAAGGGATGACTCTCATGTAGTTACTGGTAGAGAGGTCAAATCAATCAGTTCAGAGAAAACTTTATTATCAGATACCGGTGATCTTGACATGTTAAAAAGTCTCCTAAAGTCACACACTGAAAACGTTGCCCGGAGATTGAGAAAAGAGGGACTCAAAGGGAAAACTATAACAATCAAGATAACATTTAGTGATTTCTCCGCTATTACTAAAGGCCATACCATTGCAGAGGCAACAGATAGCTCAAGGATACTAAAGGATTCTGCCATAAAATTGCTTTTAGATTACCCTCTAAAAGGGAAGGTTAGGCTAATAGGGGTTGTTGTCTCCAACCTGGAAGTGAGTAAAGAAGAGTCTCAAATATCTCTCTTTATGGTGCAAGGTAAAAAAGACAAGGAGCGAAAGGTGGACAAGGCAATGGATGAAATCAGAAAGAAATTTGGTGGAAAGGTGATAAAGAAGGGAAATTAGTAAAATGGCTGTTGACTCATACATGTACTATGGCCTTATTAATTTTTTATTAATTTTTTTCTTGCCTTATTTATAAGTTATATATATAAAAATTCTTTTAGTTATTCGAAATTTTCTTCAATCTAACCCACGGAGGCTTTTATGAAAAAGATAGCAGCTTTATTTCTTCCCTTTTTTATATTTCTTTCTGTTATCCTTTCCTTGCCCGACGCCTTCTGCCAGAAGTCTACGTATCTTCAAGAGGGTATTTCCCAGTACAAACAGGAGAATTACGAGGAGGCGGTTGAGATCTTGAAAAAGGCACGTGAGGAGGATCCAAGATCTTCCACTGCAGCCTTTTTTTTAGGTATGGCCTACAAGCAGATAATGGATTACCAAAAGGCATCAGAATACTTGAGGGATGCGGTAACCCTTACCCCTCGTATTAAAGAAGCTCTGGTGGAGCTAATACAGGTTCTACACTTGTCGGGAAAACTTGAGGAAGCGAAAAAATGGATTGAAGTAGCAGAGAAAGAGGAGATTTTCCCAGCCAGGGTAGCCTTTCTGAAAGGGCTTGTCTTTCAAAAGGAGGGCAAGAATCTGGAGGCAGTAAAGTCTTTCGAAAAGGCAAAATCCCTGGACAAGGCCATCACACAAGCAGCAGAGGTACAGATTGCACTCTCTTACCTCAAGGAAAGGAAACTCAAAAAGGCAAAAGACCGACTTCAGGCAGCCCTTCAGTATGATCCCCAAACTGATCTGGCCACTTTTGCTCGAAGATATATTGATTTAGTAGAAGAGAGAATATTTCTTGAAAGGCCGATTCGGGTCACCCTGGGCTTTTTCGGTCAGTATGATAACAATTTGGTGCTTAAACCGACGGAGTCATCATTGGCAGCCGATATTACAGATGAGAGAACCTGTGCCATGACCACAAACATCAGAATAGACTATGTACCAATTATCCAAGGCCCTTGGCTTTTCAATGCTCAGTATTACTTTAATGGTAATTTTCATGATAAGCACAATTCTACCCACGATAGCATCAGCAATGGCATCTACATAGCTCCCGGGTATAACTTTGGCAGGTATGCCCTGAATCTGGCTACCAGTTACAACTATATATTGGTGAGGACTCCAGAATATCGGAATACATATATGGAGTCATTGAGTGCTGGCCCCCTATTCCGAGCGCTTGTGGGTAAGAATAATATCCTGGAGCTATATGCAGGCTACACCAATAAAGAATTTTTTCGACCACCATTAAGACCGGAGGAGGACAGGGATTCAGACACATTCAAAACCCACGTTAGCTGGATATGGTTATTTAAAGAGGGGACCTTTTTCAACCTGAAATATGAATTTAGTGATGAGGATGCTGATGGGATATGGTGGGATAGTAGGGGACATGGGTTTTCACTGAATGCAACTACCCCATTGAGAGAAAAAGTAAAATTTCAACTGAGTGGACAGGCGTTCCTGCAAGAATACAAAAATACTCACACTATATTTGAAAAGGAAAGGGAGGATGAGATTTATCAGTACTCATTAGGACTCACATGGGAATTTTTTAAGAATACAAACCTTATAGTTCAGTACACCCGCACCAGGGATGACTCAAACATTGCCATATATGATTATAGAAGAGAGCTTTACAACGTGGGTATTGAGTATAGATTTTAATTAATATGTACCAATATATCGTACCTTAAGCAGGCCTTGAGGCCATATTGCATTGTAGAGCATGAGATCTAAAGATTCTTCAAAAGAAAAAGCTTCGGCCCGGTTGACCGATAAAGTAATATATATCATTGGTCCCCGGAGGTTGCAAAATGAGCTGATGGCCTCTTTCTTAGAGCGGGAAACAGGGGCAAAGTGCAAAGAGGCTGAGGATGTCTCTTATATCCCAGCCATACATAAGAAAGATACCGCTCAGTCCAGGCTGATCCTCTGGGACTGCCAGGGAAAAGATCCGGATGGCTGTCTAATTGAGCTTGAATCGGGCAGTAAAAATATATTGTCTCAATATTTTTTAGCCCTCATCAATGTAAATTATGACCGGGGAATTGAAGAAAAATCTTTAAGCCGAGGGGTACGTGGATTTTTTTACGAAAAGGACCCCTCAATGCTCCTCCCAAAGGGTGTTCGGGCTATCTTTAATGGAGAGTTGTGGGCCCCCAGGGAGATTATGGCGAAATATATCATGGAAAATAGAGGAAAAAAAGAGACTGTCCCCAAAAAAGATGTAAAAATACTGACCTCACGGGAGATCGAGATACTCACTATGGTAGTTGCAGGGGTGAAAAACAGGGAGATTGCCAGTGAACTATTTATAAGCCCCAATACGGTCAAGACCCATATATACAATATCTTTAAAAAGATAGACGTTCCCAACCGCCTCCAGGCAGCACTCTGGGCTGCCAAAAATCTATAATATCTAATAAAAAAGTATTACATATTGTTTTTTTCTAATATTATTTCATTAGACATTTCCTTCCTGAAAATACTACTAAAAATCATACTATTTACCTATTGCATTTTACTATAAGATATAAGATATTCAATCATTATGGCAGAAATTATAGATATGAAAGAAAAAAGGAAATTAGAAAGATTCGATCTTGAAATGCCTGCAAGAATCGAAGTAACAAATTCGGGTCGGAAAAAAGAGACATTCGATTTCCTGACCAGCAATATATGCTCAGGCGGTGCATTTTTCCACACTCCACAGCCTCTCCCTGAAGGTACCCAGGTCAGATTAGACCTTGTTCTCCCACTTGATAAGCTGAAAAAACTGAAAAATGATGTTAAACAGGCTTATATCAAAGTCACTGGGACAGTTTTGCGATCTGAATCAAAAGGGATGGCTATATGCTTTAATGAAGATTACAAAATTATGCCGCTCAAAACAGCACCATTAACCCAGGGTTCGGGAGGGCATCGTTCCTTTGAGACCCTAACCTGAAACAAAGGACATGAAACAAAGGACAAGTCAAAAAGGAGGATCAAAATGAGGAGTATAAAATTTTTTATGGTGTTTTTAGCACTATTGATTTTACTTCCTCTAACTGCTCAGGCAGCGCCGGTCGGAAAGTTCACCCGCATTATAGGCAGTGTGGATATTACTACACCTGGAGAGGCTGTAAGGCCGGCACAAATTGGGGATGAAGTACAGGTAGGCGATATTATCCGCACAAAGAGCAAATCAAAGGCAGAGATTACATTTAATGATGATAATATCCTCCGGCTTGCCCAGAAAACCCGGGTGAAGATCACCGAGTATATGATAAAAAAAGATCGAAGCAGTGGGATTATGCGCCTCTTACGGGGTAAAATCCAGAGTATCGTAAAGGTTCGGCTTGGCAGGCTCTTTGGGCTTGGTAAGCGGAATCGGTATGAGGTTCATACCCCTACCGCAGTTTGTGGGGTAAGAGGGACGAATTTCTTTACCTGGTTTCAGGGAGGCCAAACCGGTGGGGCATTCCAAGAGGGCACAGGTTACGTTTACGGTACAGGCAAACCTGGTGAGGGGCGGAATGTCGGTACAGGCATGGCCTTTTTGGTAGTGAGCGCTGATAAACCTCCTGTGATAAAGCCGGCTACAGACGCAGATTTAACATTAGACGTATTTGGTGAGCCCGAAGGATATTCGGAAGAAGAAGAGGAAAAAGGGCGCAACTTAGGCGGCCAGGGAACCACGCCGCCCCCGCCGTATCTCCCTCCTGAATGGGGTACTGGTTTTACCGAATTTGCCGGCGGCTTTGTCTTTAATCCTTGGGATGTTGAAGGCACTATTTCCGGTTATATCGAGAATGACCCGCTATTCCCCGGAATATATGCAGGGAGTGGTGGAATTAGCATAACGGGCACATATGGGGAGACCCCAGAGGGTTCCGATGTAGGAGACATGGAAGGAACAATGGACGATGGGGGCGCCTTCAGCGGATACCTGAGTGCGGTCACAGGTTCCTTGAGAGGGGTATACAGCAACATATTTGTGACTGGCGGATCATATGTGGAAGACGAGGAAATTGAAGGCTACTACTACCTCAATAATGCAGATATAGGCTTCCTCCATGGGGCCTTCTCCGGCAATCTGGTTGAAGGGGAAGAGTCTGGAACCCTGTCCGCAAGTGGCACCGCTTTCAGGAGTAATATATTAGGGAAAGTAGGAGAAATAAACATAGGAGCATTAGAAGAGGGAGAGAGCCGGCAGGATGCCTTAGCTCGTGCCTTACCTGAGAACTTTGTGGATTGGGAATATCCCTTACCCATTCTGGGCGCGATCAATGCTGGAGGCGGAGAATTCTTTGGTGGCGAATTTTCTGTTGCTGGTATAGATTTTGGTGGCCTTGAAACCACGAGCGGAAGAAGGCTCGGGGTATGGGCCGTGGCAACAGAGGGTGGCGAATACACCAATGAAATAGGATCTACCTGGTATGGAATGTATGGAGAAGAAGGTCGTGGTTATTACGTGCTCGGCAGTATCACCGGCCACGATGATAGTTTCGACGAAACTCTGGGGGAGGGCGAGTTCGGGCATATAGACATAAGCGGTCGCCTGACCTACCTGGATCATGAATATATGGGCGATATCTATCTGTGGTACCGGGGTTCCTATTATGAAGGTGAAAGTCCATATATCTACGATAGCGCAGGCGCTGGAACATATACCCTGGATCCCCTTGCATGGAGCGGAAATTGGGGTGGATACGATGGCGGTAATCATGTTGTTACCAGCCTATATGCTCACGATGGTTTTGGAAACATGGTCCAGGCGGGAGAAGATGTGGGCATTATCGGCGGAACCAGCGGCGCTCCTGGCTACGGCACTGTTAGCTTCCTGGCCATGGGTACCTATGATGACGAAGGAGATGGAGGAACCTACCTGTTTAATACGCCAATCATGGGTGAAACCGTGGGTGAGGTTCCTTATAGTATATTTACAGGCTATACCGGCGGTTTCTGGAAAGAACCAGCACCAGATTCTACCTATGGTAATGTGTCTGGCAATTCAGTGGCCCTGTATCTAACCGGGGATGGAACAGCAGGTTTCCTTACCGGGGGTGTTTCAGGATACTACTATCCCGGTCTTGGGATGTGGATGACCGAGGGTACACTGGCGAGTAAACAGATGGCAACCGGCCTCAATCTTTCCTTTTCACCTCCTGGCGATCTTTATGGCAGCTTGGCCGGAGATTTTAACGGTACAGGTGAAATCTATGGATGGACATACTCCGGACAGACCATGTTTCTCTATGATTCCGCCTCGCAAACCAGCCTTCCCTGGGGGATCTATGACCTGAAGCTGGGAGATTATAATTACTATTCCAGCAAACCAGAAGGTAATGCTCCCTGGTCGGCAGTCGTAGGTGGAAATGGGCAATTTGGATATGAAGGCGGATATGGATATGATTACGGCTACTGGCTGGCCACTGCAGGAGGCACCTGGTCGGCGGATGGAGAGATAAGCGGAAATTTAGAAGGTATCTATCTTACCGAAATCCAGAGGGGTAACCTTGGTGGTCCTTGCTATGGCACAAATAGCTATGTTGAAAACGGCTCCGGCACCTGGATCGGCCAGAGTATCGGCATCTTTGAAGGACAACCCCTTGCATGGAGCGGAGATTGGGGTAATTGGGGTGACAGTCTACTCTACAACTCTTATGGATACATAGGAAACAAGGCCGGACATGATGTCGGCCTCTTTGGCCTCACTGAAAGGGGAGGAGGCGGTGATTATGATCTTCTAGCCATAGGCCAATATATGGATTGGGGATACGGAGGAGGAGGCTATGGCGGACCCTATGTCTGGAGTTCTTCCATCGATGGTGATGTGGTTACAGGTGGATATGACGGAGGATACGATGGCTTAGAAGGCTTTACAGGCGGTTCCTGGAAAAAAGGCTCGGCTGGTACTATGGACGGGCATGCCGTGGCGATTTACTACACTAATGATGGAAAAGTGGGATTGCTGAGTGGCGGTGTCCTGGGCAATTTCTATGAGATGTATGAAGACGGCTATGGTGGCATGTGGATGGCCGAGGGTACTTTGACAAATAAAGAGAAGACCCCGCCTGAAGGCTACGATCCTTATAATGCTTCTATAAATGAAGGATATCTTAACGCCAGCTTAGCAGGACACTTTGGCACAGGATCTGAGAACACTATCTTTGGTGAGTATTACAATGGCAAGACCAAATTCATCACCTACTATGACGGTGGCTATCAAAGCCTCCCCTGGGGAATCTATAACCTGAAGCTGGGTGATGGATCTGATTTCAACTACTATTGGGGCAAACCGGCAGGCAATCCCTCCTGGTCTGCAAAGATAGGCGGGGAAGGCCGTTTTGGATACGATGGGTACGATGGGCAAGATGAAGGTTTCTGGCTGGCAGATATAGGGAGCACCTGGTATGAATACCAGGATGAAGACTATGGAACGATAGATGGAGACTTAACGGGTACCTATCTTACCCTGACCCACCGGGGCATCATTGAGGGACCGTTCTATGGGCTGTATAC
>CAYTDY010000011.1:0-8610 GCA_964436665.1 uncultured Desulfobacteraceae bacterium | reverse complement strand
ATCTTACCCTGACCCACCGGGGCATCATTGAGGGACCGTTCTATGGGCTGTATACTGAATATGGTGTTGAAGAGGACGGTGGCTTTGGCACCTGGGTCGGCCTGAGTGTTGGCACATATGAAGGCACCACACCTCTTGATTTTGGCGGAACTTGGTGGCTTAGTCTCCTCTATAATGATGACGGAGAGATAGACTGGTCTTCCGGGAGAGAGGATCCATATCCATATCCGGAGGGCCGCTTTGGCCTCACGCAGCGTGGGGACGGTAATTACGATATACTCACCATAGGCAAATATTGGGAATATGGATATGGAGGAGGAGGCTATGGAGGCCCCTATGTCTGGAGTGGGTCCCTCTACGGTAACGAGATTATAGATGGTGGATATGGTGGAGGATACGATGGCTTAGAAGGCTTTACAGGCGGTTCCTGGAAAAAAGGCTCGGCTGGTACTATGGACGGGCATGCCGTGGCGATTTACTACACTAATGATGGAAAAGTGGGATTGCTGAGCGGCGGTGTTTTGGGCAATTTCTATGAGATCGGGTACGGGGGCTTCGGCTATGGTGGCATGTGGATGGCCGAGGGTACTTTGACAAATAAAGAGATGCCCACCCCTGAAGGCTACGATCCTTATAATGCTTCTATAAATGAAGGATATCTTGAGGCCAGTTTAGCCGGCCATTTTGGTGCTGGATCTGAGAACACTATCTTTGGTGAGTATTACAATGGCAAGACCAAATTCATCACCTACTATGACGGTGGCTATCAAAGCCTCCCCTGGGGAATCTATAACCTGAAGCTGGGTGATGGATCTGATTTCAACTACTATTGGGGCAAACCGGCAGGCAATCCCTCCTGGTCTGCAAAGATAGGCGGGGAAGGCCGTTTTGGATACGATGGGTACGATGGGCAAGATGAAGGTTTCTGGCTGGCAGATATAGGGAGCACCTGGTATGAATACCAGGATGAAGACTATGGAACGATAGATGGAGACTTAACGGGTACCTATCTTACCCTGACCCACCGGGGCATCATTGAGGGACCGTTCTATGGGCTGTATACCGGAGAAGAATCGGGTACATGGGTTGGCCTGAGTGTAGGCACATATGAAGGAGAACCCCTTGACCACAGTGGAGATCTTATAGGCCTGAAATTTTCTACTGGAGGCTATGGAGGCTATGGAGGCTATGTCCCGAATGAAGCCATTACAGGTCTTATGGGTGGAACTTTATATGAGAGTCAAACCGTTACATTCATGGGCAAACATAACACCAATACGCCATTGTGGGCCATGGGAATAATTGGTGGCATGGTAGATGATGGCACACTCTTTTTTAGCCTTTTGGATTTTAGTTCCTCAGATAGTCAATTAACAGGTAATGCGGTTGGTATCTATATGGGTTCTGATGGCTATGGCGGATTTCTGAATTATTCCGGCATTACCGGCACCCATTATCCAGGAATCGGGATGTGGGAGGCAGAAGGCACGCTAACATTAAGAGAGCATGAAAATGTAGTGCCTAATTTTGGAGAACTAATGATGGAGCCTATTGTTGGCATGCCGATAACCATAGACGATACCTTTGAGGGCGGTGCCTTGGGCACAAGCGCCTATTTTGATGGTGAGGACTGGGGCATTTTCCGGTTTGTGGCCGGAGGTTCCAATGTAGGAGACGAAGAAGGGTACTGGCTCGCCCCCGCAATTGGAGAGTGTTATTCCAGCGGATACGGTGGTGGATATTTCAACCTGTATTATCTAACTGAATCGGTTATGGGGAGTTTTTCCGGATGGGCATCTACAACTTATCCTTATGATTTTACCGATTGGTCATTGGGCGTCCCAGAGGGGATAGAACCTGACGGAGTCGCATATTGGGGAGAGGAAGGCGATTGCCTATACTACTATGATATAGGGCAGGTTGGAAGTGATTGGGGCCTCATAGGCATAGTACAGGGCGATGGCAGTAACTTCGATTACCTGGCCATGGGCATGTATGAAGATTTTTTTGGAATCGGATACGAAGGTGCCTACCTCTGGGCCTCTAATATTTATGATGAAGAGGATTACATCATCGGCTTTACAGGTGGTATCTGGAATAACGGCGAAATGGATGGGGCCGGCGTAGCCTTATATGAAGGTGGAAGCGCGGGTATCCTCACCGGAAATGTATTGGGTAATTATTATGAGTTCTACGGATACGAAGGCATGGGTTACGGAGGCATGTGGATGGCCAAGGGTACATTTGAATATGTTGAGATGACCGATGGATCCATCTATGGCGAAGTTGAGGCGCTCCCAATCAATTTTGCTGGATATGGTGGATTTGATGGTGGTGGAACCATTACTGTAATGTCCAGCGAAGGTGAAGCAATTTATTTTGACGATCAAGACTGGGGTATATGGGCAACTATGATAGGTGGCACGTATACGGGACCTACCTCTGAAGACTGGGCCTTGTCTTTAAGCAATATTGTGTTAGGGCCGGAGATTCACCGTTGGGCCGAAGTTGTGGGCTCCAAATGGGATGATACTGATAATACAATTGCTGGCAAGGTTGCGGGAGCCTGGGTAAATCTGGGTGATGTCGTTCAAGAGATTGAGCCTTCTACTGGTGTACTGGGAGGAGAACTCAAGGGAACATTTGATCCCACCGAGATGTGGCAGGCAGTGGCCGCAGGTGCATATATGGAAACCACTAAGTTCTTGGAAATGGTAAACAATAATCCAGCAGCCCTACAGACACTTAACATCCCCTACATCGAGATCGGCAGGACAAGTCTTACTGGTAACGGCGGCAATCTAACATCGGTGAACATGAATGATGTTACCTTCTTTGGCTATTCTACAGGCGCTATGCCTCGCATCTGGGCAACTGGTGATGTAAATGGTACTAACGACGGTAATCCCGCTGGCAGTACAGCTCTTCTGAATGGAAATGGTTTTAGTAATGTAAATTTCCATATGAACAATTGGGGTGATGCAGGAGGAAACTGGGATGCCAGTGTTAATGGTTCGGGCACTGTTGGTGGCCATGGTATCGACATGACTGGTGGTGCCGCAGGAACAGTTGACACGGCAACTACTTTCTCCGGCACTGGAGCCGGAGTGGCTAAACCAGATTAAGTCTTAATAACGGATTAGAGGCACAAGGTAAAATTATATACCTTGTGCCTCTTTTTTTGCCTTCTCTCCCTGTCTCCTGGTTGGCTCCTGATCAGAGACCTTTGAAAAATGGCCACTCTGTCATTGCGAATCCGCCAAAGTTCTCTGGCGGATGAAGCAATCTCTAACTCATTGAAAATATAAAAGATTGCCACGTCGCTTCACTCCTCGCCCTGTTAAATAACTTCAGACATGGTCATCTCTTGGATTAATATACCCAAACTAATCTCATATAGTACTAACAATCATGCTACTTCTATTTAACGGGGCGAGCAATGACATGTAAGATAATTTTTCAAAGGTCTCGATCAGTAATACCTGAAACCCGAGCTTTCACCATATATATTAAAACTATCAATCATTATCCCTACCTATAACAAAGAAAATCTCTTCCAGCCATCATAAAAAACTTATTGAAGTCTCTCTATATAGACATTATCATTGTTTATAGTGGCTCCACCCACAGAGCATTAGAAATATCGGTGAAGCCATTTATATAAAATCCTCTATCGATTCTATCATGCACAAAGAAAATAAAATCAAGGGAATGATAACCGTTGTAATATGCACACTCAATGAGGCAGCAACCGTGGGCGATGTCATAACCCACTCCAGAAGGTATTCAAATGATATCCTTGTAGTAGACGGTCATTCCCGGGATAACACCGTCTCGATTGCCCGTTCCCTGGGTGCCAGGGTTATATTTGATCATAAAAAAGGAAAGGGGGATGCAATCCGCACTGCCATACCCCATATAAAAAGGGAGATAACCGTTTTCATGGATGCCGACGGCTCACACGACCCGGATGATATACCCGCACTGGTTCAGCCTTTATTGGAAGACAAGGCCGATCATGTCTCCGGATCCAGGCTCATGGGGGGTTCCAGTGAACTGCATGGCGGATTTGATGAGTGCCTCCGTCTCATGGGTAGCTCCTTTATCACTGCATGTATCAATCATCGTTTCGGGGTAAAGCTCTCAGAAAGCCAAAACGGCTTTAGAGCCATAAGGACAGATGTGCTCAAATCCCTTGGACTGCGAGAGAATATTACCACCATAGAGCAGGAAATGATTATTAAAACCCTTAAAAAAGGCTATCGCATGGCCGAGGTACCCTCTCATGAGTATAAAAGAAAGGCCGGTTATTCCAAGATAGATTTAAAAAAGGTGGCTTTTAGATATGTGTATAGCATGATAAAATATCTTTATTTTTAATTAACGATGGGAAAAAAGAAAAACCAGGTTTCTAATAAAATCAGATTTACAGAAAGGATTACTAATCTATTTGATAAACATTCTAATCTATTATTACCAGCCATTCTTTTCCTTGCCCTTATCTTAAGAATAGTAGCCATTCTGGATTTATCAAACAGTGATTATTTCAATTTTCTCTTATGGGATGAAAAGCTCTACCATACCTGGGCCACAAAAATAGCGGACGGAACCTTTCAATCCTCATCTGTCTATGAATTTGCACCCCTTCCTGCATATCTTATGGCCCTTATCTATAAAATTCTGTCTTCAGACATCCTCTATATCAGAATCCTGAATATTATCTTCGGAGTGTTTACCTGCTATCTTGTTTATCTCATCGGTAAAGAGGTTGCAAACCGTACTACAGGTCTTGTCGCATGCCTCATCGCCTGCCTTTACAAGCCCTTTATCTTTTACAGTATTGTACCCTTAAAGACATCTCTGTCTGTGTTTCTGTTTGCCTTAACTATCTATCTTTTTGTGTCTGTCCTGAATAAAAATTCAATGCTTAAAGTGTTTCTCCTCAGTACGGCCATTGGCCTTATGCTCAGTGTCCGGCCTAACTGTGTTGTTATTATTCCCTTCATGCCATTAGTTATTCTTTGGAATATTTACAGAGATAAATTTTCCCTGAAGATACTCACAGCGAATTTTATACTATATATCGCGGGCCTATCCATATCCATATCTCCTTTTATGATCAGGAATTACCGGGTTTCAGGTGAATTTGCGCTTACTACTTCCCAATCCGGCTTCAATCTTTACCTGGGAAATAATCTTCAAAATAAGGATCCATATTACCATCCCGTTCCTTTTGCATCATCATCTCCCTTTGAGCAGGGCATACAGTTTACTATCGAGGCAAGCAGAAGAACAAATAAAAGGCTATCCCCCCGGGAAGCCTCATCTTACTGGACCCATGAAGTAATCAAAACGGCCTTAGAGCAACCTGCCGGTTTTATATGGAAAATATGCCAGAAAACACTGTTCTTTTTCAACCAGTTCGAAAAAGGAGATCATTACCATATAGGCTTTGTAAGCAACTTCGTAAGGTTTTTCAAGTTTCCATTCCTTAGTTTCTGGCTAATTTTCCCCCTTGGCATGGCTGGAATGGCAGTAAGTATCGTTAGGTCAAGAAAATCAATGGCCTTAAGCGCAATTTTCCTTTTATATGCCTTAACCCTTATTGCGTTTTTCACCAATACAAGGTATAGGCTGCCAATGTTGATTATTTTAATACCTTTTGCGGTGATAGGGATCAATAATCTGATTTCTTATATCAAAAACAGGCAATTCAGAAAGATAGGTATCTATTCGGCCATGGCCATAGCTTTTCTTGTTATAGAATTCCTTCCTATCCAGGGTACAGGAGATATGACCGCCTATTATAACACCCATGCCATAATTCTTGATTCAAAGGGGTTTAAGGATGAAGCAATACAATATTGGGAAATATCGTCCCGGATGAACAAGGCACCTTCGGTCTTTGCCAATCTTTCCTTAGCAGGAAAATATTATAGCAAGGGTGATATTCAGAAGGCAGTCTATTGTCTCGATAAGATCCCTGATGACTCATATGCCGCTGCTCTTAAATATGAAATGATAGGCGATATCATGATGCACCGAAGGCAAATAAAAAAGGCAATAACCGCATATGAAAGATCGCTCGTGATCAATTCCGGTCAAAGAAGAATCAGGATCAAACTGAGTAGAATATACTGGAGCATAGATAAAAAGAGGGCCTTACAGGAGTACGAAAAATTTGAGTATATCTCTTCATTTTACAAGGTTTTGTAAAGGCATGAGAAAAAGTCGGCGTTTGCCAGATCACACTACTTAGATACAAAAAGGAAATATGATGCTGATTACTATTGTCATGCCGTGCCTAAATGAAGAAGAGGCTATCGGCGAGACTATTGATGAGATCCCATTTGATAAGCTGAAGGAAATGGGCTATTGAAGTTCCCGGCTCCTATAAACATCGGATAGGGGCTGCGAAGTTGAAACGCCTTAGAGATGGGTGGCGAAATTTATCTTTCCTGATTAAAAAGTGGGGAAAAGAGCGTTACAAGAGATAAAGGAACTGCTGGCCACCAACCTATCAGAGGATACAATTCTTTTTCCCTTAATTCAAATTATTAGAAGTTTAAGGCCAGATAGAACTTTAGCTTGTTATTATTTGCGCAGAAGTGTCTCTTTCCAGGGTATTAAATGTCTCTCTATTCGTTCTAATAATGAGGTGAAGATTAATCCAAGAAGTGCGCAGGTAATCATTCCAATGTATAGGTTCTCTGTCCTGAGGGTCTCCCACGCCAGCCACATCATGGCACCTAAACCGTAGTTGGCTGTAATAAATTCAATGGCTACTACTAAAAGGAGGGACATCCCCAAGGCCAGACGCATCCCGGCAAAGATCATGGGGAGGCTCCCGGGCAGTACTACCTTAGTAAAAACTTTAAGTTTTCCAGCTCCATAGTTTTCGGCAACTTCGAAATATATCAGATTTATGTTTCTGACACCAGCCATAGAGTTGATTAATACTAAGAAGAACGCCCCTATCCCGACAACAGCAACTTTCGACACCTCGCCTATGCCAAGAAGCAACATGAACAAAGGGAGAATTGCGATCTTCGGGACAGGATAGAGAGCTGAGATAATTGGATCCATAAAAAGGCGAATTTTAGACGACCAACCCATACTGAGCCCCAGGATTATCCCTGGTATAGCCCCAACTGCAAACCCAACAAAGACTCTGATCAGGGTGGGATAGAGGTTACATTGAAGTTCCCCGCTGCTGATCAACCTTAGGGTCGTTTGAAATATCAATGACGGAGGAGGGAAGAAAAGGGGTTTTAGAAAACCTAACTGCACAGCGATTTCCCATAAGACCAGAATCAAAAACATGGAAAGAATAGATAGGATGGTTTCAAAGCGAATTATCCTTAGGTGGTATTTTTCTGTTTTCACATTACCCGCCCATAGTCTTTCTAACTTCATCTTTGATTAGATGCCATATCTTCATTTTGATAAACACAAACTCTTCACTGCCCCTGATTTCCATATCTCTCGGTCTCGGTAACTCTATCTCAATCTCCTCTTTAATCTTTCCGGGACTGCTGGTCAAGACGATCACCCTGTCCCCAAGTAGCACCGCCTCTTCGATGTCATGTGTCACATATATGATTGGTTTTCGGTACTGGGACCATATTGTTAGAAGCTCATCTTGGAGGATCAGCTTTGTTTGGGCATCCAGGGAGCCGAAAGGTTCATCCATAAGCAGTATCGCTGGGTCGTTCACGATGGCGCGGGCCAGCCCTACCCTCTGCTTCATCCCTACGGAAAGCTCGTGAGGATAATTTTTCACAAATCTTTTTAGACCCACTTTCTCAATAACCTCAGTTGAACTTATGTACCTCTCCCTTTTCCCTATCCCTCGCATCTCCAGTCCAAAGGAGACGTTATCAATTACGTTCATCCATGGAAAGAGGCCATGTTCCTGAAACACCAGCGAGTTCAATGGGGTTTCATCGGACCTCGAACCTTCATAGATGATTCCCCCCTCAGTAGGATCCAGCAACCCTGCAATTATCTTGAGTAGGGTGGTCTTGCCGCACCCGCTTGGCCCAAGGATACACAGGAATTCTTGTTCCTCTGTCTGGAAACTGATTTCATCAAGAGCCTTCAGAGATCCGTTTTTCGTCTCAAATACCTTCGAGATATCTCTGCATTTTACCTTCATACTACAACCAGGATCTCCACTATTCCCTTCTCATCAATTTCTATAAGTTTTCTCCAACACCTTATTTGCATATTCGGCAAAGCTCATATCTATAAGCTGGTCTGCGGTAACCTTACTGTCTATGAAACCTTTCTTATATGCCCAATCTTGAAAGGCAAAGATGCTTTTTGTATTCACATGTCCATCGGGATAGATTGAGGGTAAACAGATTCTCTTCAATATATCTGCATCGAGCCCTGTGTGCTTTTGAAAGATCTCTATGTTTCTATCGGTTTTGCCCTTATTATACTGCCGTACACCTCTAAGGTAGGCAATCATGAATTTTTTGCCCAGTTCCGGGTTCTTCTCCAGTAAGTTGGGACCGAATATTATAGATGCAACTTGATAATCTGGAACGAAGTCTTCATACCTGGCTAACCTGACTGCATACCCTAAAGTTTCCAATTGAGTAA
>CAYTDY010000010.1:0-24901 GCA_964436665.1 uncultured Desulfobacteraceae bacterium | reverse complement strand
CCAACAAAACTTCTCCACCCCAAGGGTGAACCTGCCTCTATTGCCAATCGTGCCTTTATATTTGGTGGAAGGACATGGTCTCTGTATTCCTTGCTCTGCCTGTTAAAGATCTCCCAGCTTGGCAGACTCACCACCCTGGAGGCGATTCCTTCCGTCTTTAATTTTTCATGAGCCTCAAGTGCCAGATGCAGTTCTGAGCCGGTTCCTATAAATATTATTTCAGGACTTCCCTCCCCCGGATCTGCAACAATATATCCACCCCTTTTTAGCCCGCTTGCATCAGCATATCTTTTGCTGTCAATTACAGGAAGACCCTGCCTGCTTAAGATAAGGGCTGTTGGCCCGGCAGTGTTTTCCATGGCAATTTTCCATGCATGGACCGTTTCATTTGCATCAGCAGGCCTTATAACCGTGAGATTTGGGATAGCCCTCAGGGCTGCGATATGTTCAATCGGCTGGTGGGTAGGCCCATCCTCCCCTACCCCGATGGAGTCATGGGTGAATACATAGATTACGTGCAGACCCATTATGGCAGCCATACGTATTGCAGGCCGCATATAATCTGAAAATACGAGGAATGTGCCTCCGTAAGGGATCAATTTAGTGAGGGCCAGGCCATTTAATATCGCGCCCATAACATGCTCCCTGACACCAAAATGGATATTTCTGCCCCCCCTATCCTCGTGGAATTCTCCTATTGAAGGGATGTATGTTTGAACGGATGGTCCGAGATCAGCAGATCCACCCATCAAAGTAAAAATCTTTGGTGCAATAGATGATAAAACTTTTCCTGAGGCCTGGCGTGTGGCCATAGGGCCGTCTTCTGGTAAAAATCCGGGCAAAGATTCTTTCAGTATATCAGAGAAGGAGCATTCCATCATCCGCTCCCACAATTTAGCCATTTCAGGGTACTCGTTTGAATACTTGTTAAAAACCGAATTCCATTCTGCCTCTAATAATTTACCCTTTTCTTGGGCCTTGCGAAATTCACTAAGGGCTTCCTCGGGTATATAGAAGGATTTATCTTCCGGCCAGCCAAGGTTCTTTTTTGTCAGCCTTACCTCTTCTTCTCCTAATGGGGCGCCATGGGCATCAGCAGTATCCTGTTTATTTGGGCTTCCATATGCTATGTGAGTCTTTGCTATAATTAATGACGGTTTATTTCTCTCTTTTTTCGCCTCCTCGATTGCCCTGGCAATATCTTCAAGCCTGTAGCCATCTACCCTTTGAACATGCCAGTTTTGGGCCTCAAACCTTGATTTAACGTCCTCTGTAAAGGTCAATTCTGTGGAACCCTCAATAGAGATCTTGTTGTCAAGGTATAGATAGATAATTCTTCCCAGATTTAGGTGTCCGGCTAAAGATGAGGCCTCATAGGATATTCCTTCCATAAGGTCCCCGTCACTGATTAATCCGTATATATTATAGGTAAACAGGTTGAAATCAGGCCTATTGAAGTAATGGGCAAGATATTCAGCGGCAATTGCCATGCCAACACCTGTTGCAAACCCTTGCCCTAAAGGCCCTGTTGTTGTTTCTACTCCAGATGTTCTGCCATATTCCGGATGGCCTGGGGTAAGGCTTTCCCATTGCCTGAAATTCTTTATTTCCTCTAAAGAAAGGCTATAGCCTGTGAGGTGAAGAAGGGCATACAGAAGCATGGAGCCATGCCCGGCTGAGAGAATAAACCTGTCCCTGTTTGGCCACTCGGGATTTGAGGGATTATGTCTTAAAAACTTGGCCCAAAGTATATAGGCGACAGCCGCAGCGCCCATTGGCATACCTGGATGACCTGAATTTGCCGCCTCGACTGCATCTACAGAAAGCATTCTTATGGTATTAATACACAGTTCATCCAATTCAGGATTTTGCCCTCTTTTCCCCATCTTTTCCTCCTTTTTTTCATTAGTGTCTGTTGATAGTTGTTTGTAGTTTGTCGATCCAAATTATGTGGCTTCCGTAATTTTCCTAACATGTTAAAGGGATATTTTCAAACTTTTAAAGATCAGATGTCATTAGAATTTTTCCCCCGATCTTTTCTTACTTCTTCTCTTTTATTGCTTATCAAGATAGATTATTATATTGTCTCTTTGAAAAAATTAGCCTTGAATAGAATAATGGATACCGTAGCGGATCAAATAATAAAGGAACATATTATAGAAGGCAGGCCTGAACCGGGTGAACATATTGCCTTAAAAATGGATCAAACCCTTACACAGGATGCAACAGGAACCCTTGCCTATCTGGAGCTGGCTGGTATGGGGATTGATCAGGTAAAAACAGAGCTATCTGTAAGTTATGTTGATCATAATCTAAGTCAAACAGATAATAAAAATGCAGACGATCACTTATTCCTGCAATCAGTGGCAGCTAAATACGGCATATATTTTTCTAAACCGGGAAATGGTATCTGTCATGTAATACATCTTGAACGATTTAGTATTCCGGGCAAGACCCTCTTAGGATCTGATAGTCATACCCCAACCAGCGGGGCATGTGCTATGCTGGCAATAGGTGCAGGAGGCCTTGATGTTGCTGCTGCCATGGCAGGCTACCCCTTTCATCTAACCTACCCAAAAATCATGGGTATAAGATTGACAGGAAACCTCTCTGCCTGGGTGTCGGCCAAAGATATTGTCCTTGAATTATTGAGGAGGCTTACCGTCAAAGGTGCTACAGGATATACAATTGAGTACTCTGGCCCCGGATTAGAGACATTAACCATCTCTCAAAGGGCAGTGATGGCAAATATGGGCTCAGAGCTGGGTGCAACCAGCTCTATATTTCCATCTGATAGTCACACTAAGGCATTCCTTGAATCCCAGGGAAGAGGAAATCAATGGAGAGAGATATCGGCTAAAGAAACGGCTCAATACGATCACATAGAAGAGATTAATCTCTCCACATTAGAGCCCTTGGCTGCTGCCCCATCTTCACCGGATAATGTATATTCTGTGAGAGAGCTCGCCGGTAAACCGGTATCCCAGGTCTTGATAGGTTCATGCTCCAATGCATATTTCAGGGATTTAATGATGGTTGCAGATGTTATTAAAAATAATAAGATTCATGAGGATGTCAGCTTGGAAATTAGCCCTGGAAGCAACCAGATATTAGAAAATTTAGCTTTAAGGGGAGGCCTCGTTGATTTAATAAGAGAGGGTGTTAGAATAAATCAATCCGGCTGTCTTGGCTGTATTGGTATGGGACAGGCTCCGGCAACCGGTAAGATTTCTCTTAGAACATTCCCCAGAAATTTCCCGGGACGAAGCGGCACAAAAGATGACCAGGTTTTTTTGGTAAGCCCAGAGACTGCAATTGCCTCTGCTATAAAAGGGTGTATAACTGACCCGAGAGATTTAGGCGAGTATCCCTCCTTAAGCAATGAATACGATATTGTTATAAATGATAGACTCATTATCCCTCCAGAGGTTAATAAGGCTGATCATCAAATTATTATGGGGCCAAACATAAAGTCCCTTCCGGAGTTCACATCTCTTTCCCAGGATATGAATCTCAGGATTATTCTCAAGTTAGATGATAATATAACAACAGATCATATCATGCCTGCAGGCAGCCATATACTCCCTTTAAGGAGTAATATCCAGGCAATCAGTAACCATGTTTTTGAAGGAGTAGATTGCCAATTTATGGCCAAAGCACTCAGGGAAAAGGAAGTGGCTTTGGTTGCCGGCATCAATTATGGACAGGGCTCTTCAAGGGAACATGCTGCCCTTGCGCCCCGGTATCTGGGTGTTAGGCTGAAGCTTGCAAAAAGCTTTGCCAGGATTCATAAGGCCAATTTGATCAATTTTGGAATAATTCCTCTCATCTTTGAGCAGGCCGAGGATTATGATCTTATTAAGGTTGATAGCTGGCTCAAGATCAAAGGAATAAAAGATTTGATCCTGTCAGGCGAGGAAAGAATTAAAATTACAGTTGGAGGTAAAGTAATTTTTACCAGGATTGAGATTTCAATGAGGGAACGGGAGATCTTAGCTGCTGGAGGCCTAATTAACTATCTAAAGGCAAAACCGTTGTCCGTTCACCGTTTACCGACGGATGACGGATAACAGTGAACGGTGAACATCTACAACCCTTCCATATTTTCACAGACCAGTTCAGCAAAGAGGGAGCAGGAGACCTCAGTAGCATCATCCATTAACCTAGCCAGATCATAGGTGACAGTTTTTTTACAAAAGGTTTCTCTTAAGGCATCCTCAATAAGTTTTGCTACCTTGTGCCATCCTATATAGTTAAATAGAAGAGCTCCACTTAAGATTAGAGATGTGGGATTTGTTTTATTTAGGCCGGAATAAAGAGGGGCAGTTCCATGGGTGGGCTCAAAAATGGCATGGCCTGTCTCAAAATTAATATTTGCTCCCGGGGCCAATCCTATTCCTCCTACCTGCGCTGCTAATGCGTCGGAGATATAATCGCCGTTAAGGTTCATGGTGGCTATTACATCAAACTCCTCAGGCCTGGTAAGGGCCTGTTGAAAAAATATGTCGGCTATACATTCTTTAAGGACCAATTTTCCTTTCGGGGGATCACCTTTACATTCCTCATAAGAGATTAGTTGATCAGTATATTCCTCTTTTGCCAACTCAAAACCCCAATTTCTGAATGCCCCCTCTGTAAATTTTTGGATATTTCCCTTATGAACTATTGTTACACTTTTTCGTCCATGATTAATGGCATAATTAAAGGCAGCCCTCAGGAGGCGGCGGCTATTTGATCGACTTATTGGTTTAAGCCCTATACCCGAATCGGTTTTTATTCGCCATCCATACTTATCTTGCATGCCTCTGATCAAATCGAGGGCCTCAGGGCTTTCAGGACTTAATTCGAATCCTGCATAAACATCCTCTGTGTTCTCCCTGAAGACGACCATATCCACCAAATCGGGGTTTTTAACAGGCGAAGGAACACCTTTAAAGTAACGTATAGGCCTGAGGCATACATACAGATCCAAGCTCTGGCGAAGAGAGACATTAAGACTTCTTATCCCCTCACCCACAGGTGTTGTAAGAGGCCCTTTTATTCCCACAAGATATCTGTTAAAGTTCTCCAAGGTATCCTGAGGGAGCCATTCCCCCTTTTCCTTAAATGCATTTTTTCCAGCTAGTACCTCCTGCCACTGGACACGCCTTTTTCCCTTAAATGCCTTTTCTTGAGCCTTTTCAAAAACTGGAAAGGCAGCCCTCCAAATATCAGGACCAATACCATCTCCCTCAATAAAGGGTATTATAGGATCCTTAGGTACTCTGAGACCTTCACTTGTCATCTGTATTTTATCCATATCATTCATGGTGACCAACTCTCGAAGATAAATACAGCAATCATCACCGTTATCTTTGTTAGCTTGAGCGATTCAGATAAGTATGGACAGCAGGCAATAAAATCCATTAAGTTGACATCGAAATAAGTAGATGATAAAAAAAAATCGGAAGTGGAAAGCTCACTGGTGGGGCTCCCGGACTTCAAATCCGGTGAAGCGTCCTAATACGGCGCTTGGTGGGTTCGATTCCCATGCACTTCCGCCATCTTACTATTGAAAAAAACCCCGCATATTAAGGCGGGGTTTTTATTAAACGAAATCTTGGATATCTTATCGTTTCCTTATAAGAGTGTCATAGCCTTTACCCTTTAATTCATCAACCATCTCACTAACATTCTCAGTATCCACGTGAACAACTATATCCTTACCTCCTGTTTCTGTGGAAGATATCATGTGAAAAGTCAGGATACGCATATTTAGCTCATTTATTACCTTGCATGTGTCCTCAATGATAGGTTTATCAGTCTTACTCATTACCTCAACCCGGGTACCAGGCATACCAATACCGAGGGTAGGATTGGCAATCTTATAAAAGAAATCATTTGTGGTTATTATACCTACTAATCGATCATCTTCTACAACAGGCAATGCACCGACCTTTTTCTCCTGAGCTAAGGCCAGGGCTTCTTCAACAGTCATGTCTGGAGTTGCGGTAACAATATGTTTCTCCATAATATCTTTTACGGTTGTGTTTCCAAGGAGATACCCAATTTCCCAGACACTGAGAGATGTCGCCTTAGAAGGGGTATATGCCTCTAATCTGTGTTCAGTAACAATGCCAATAAGCTTACCCCTATCTACCACTGGTAAGCGACGAATTTTGTGTGCCTCCATGATCTTTTTTGCATCGGCTATAGATGTATTGCCCGGAACATTGACAACATTCATTGTCATTACATCCTTTACAAACATTGTATGCCTCCTTTTTTTCGGTTGTAGTCTCTTTACAGGCCCTTATCCATGGTTTCCAAGCACCTTATTTAAACCAGGTTGAGCTCCTTACCTGTATGATTAGATGAAGTATAAACATAAAAGACGATTATTGCAAAGGAAAAAGATTTAGTAATTTCTCACCATATTTATCAATGAAAATGTCAAGATCCTTTTTCCAATTAGGCATGATGTTAAATCCTTCACTCTTTAATTGTCTGTTTTCAAGGATAGAATTGACTGGTCTTATTGCAGGCGTGGGATACTCATTGGTGGCACAGGGAAGAACAGGGATCTTAATTTCCATTTTCTCCAAAAAATACTTTGCCCACTCATATCTACTGCAGTAACCTTCTGAAGTGGCATGGTAAACCCCATCTTTTCTATTCTCTATCAATAACTTGATCTGCAGGGCCAGGCTGTGAGACCAAGTAGGAGAACCAAACTGGTCATTAACAACATACATAGATTTTTGATCTTTTTTAAGAGCCAATTTAAGTATTTTCTTTATGAAATTATCTCCCCTAATACTATAAAGCCAACCAGCCCTGATAATAAGATAATTTGGAGCATTTTGCTTCACAGCAATTTCGCTTTCCATCTTTGTTAAACCATAAAAGGAGAGGGGGTCCATGGGGTCATCTTCAAAATAAGGTTGTGGCAATTTCTTTTTGCCATTAAATACAAAATCAGAAGATATATGAACAAGAATCTTATCATATCTGGCTGCACCTTGCGCCAAGTTCCTGGGGCCCTCCACATTAATTTTCTCATATTCCTTTCTTTCTGTTTCACACTCATCTACCTTAGTAAAGGCCGCACAATTTAGAATGATATCAGGCGATAATTGATCGATGCCCATTATCACCTTGTCCCAACTGGTAATATCCAGCTCTTCTTTATTTGGAGCAATAATTTCATAGTCGTTTTCCAAAACTTCTTTACATTCGCTACCAAGTTGCCCACTTGCGCCAGTCAACAGAATCTTCATTTCTTCCAATCCTCCAAATTTATCCTGTTACAAAGCCTAGCCATTTATGGCGGGGTGAAAAACCAATTTGAACAAATATCTCACTTATTGCCTGCAGCAGATGAAATAAAGTTAAATATAGCCTCAAAATAATCTTCTCCTCCTACAACATATGTATCATTATGTCCAGCCCCATATATAGGTAAAAATACCTTTTTCCCTGTGGCATGTTCAAACAGCTTTTTACCCATAGTAAATGGAATAATTTTATCATTTTTGCCATGTATTATCAATTTTGGAACAGAAACATCGCCAATTTTAAGAATACTATTGTAATGATGAGGTAAGAATGGCGAAAAAATGAAGAAGGGAAAAATAGTTTTTGAAACATTTTTAGTGGATGTAAATGTACTTTCGATTATCAGGCATCTGGCTTTCCTCTGCAAAGCCATCTCTATAGCTACAGCACCCCCTAATGATCGCCCAAAAATGGCAATTTTATCAGGAGAAATCTTCTCAATCTCTGTTAGATAATCATAAGCTGCTATTCCATCTATATATATTCCTTTTTCCGAGGGTCTACCAGAACTTAGTCCATAGCCCCTATAGTCAAATATAAAGACTGAGATATCTTTTTTAACAAGAAATTTAATATTCTCAATCCTGTGAGAAATGTTACCGGCATTTCCATGGCAAAAGATAAGGACAGATGATTTTCCAGATAAAGGGAAAAACCAGCCATGAAGTTTTTGACCATCAGGAGTTAGAAATTGAATATCCTTATAGGGTAAATCCCAGTTAGATGGGTTATCATCAAATAATTGGTCTGGATGAAAAATAATACTGTTCTCTAATTGTGGATAAAAAACTATACCTGCCAATATTAAGATAAGGAAAATCGGCAACAAATAAATATTCGGAATGTTCATTTACATTTCCTTGATAAAAAAGTAAGTGAAATTCTTGATTTAAAAAATACGTAACACTTTAGCTCTTTGAAAATTCAATATTCCTGGCCTTTTCTTGAGGCCAAATCTTTACTCTTGACAAAAGGTAATGAGCCTTTTCTGAAGTGACTGGTGGGAGGCCATTGTCTTTTCGTGACTTATCTATGGGGGAAACCGCAGGCCCACCATTGGTGGGCAATGCGGAGTGGGCAAGACTCCCACGTAGATAAGTTGCTGATAAGACCAGGCCGGGAGCCTTGGAACTGAAGAAAAGAGCTTATTATCTGCTAGTTACTTTCAAAGAGCTAAAGTGTTACAAAAATATAGAAAATTAAAAAGATAGATTAATAAAAATAGGAAATCATAACAATGAACTTAGCCGCCTGCGGCGGAATTTTTCTTGACAGGCCCGCCCTGGCGCGACTTGCTTGGAATAACCTATTATCGCTGTAATATTTCAGGAGATTAGTTTTTGGAACTTTTGCTTATAAATCAGGTCTGGGCCAGGGATTAACAGGATTAACAAGATTTTCTTATATTCTTTACATCCAGAACATCCCGTTTATCCTGTCTAAAAAAGGAAATTCCTATACTATTAAATTAGAGGATAAAATAGATGTTCAAAGAGGTCCAAATAGGGTAAAACTGGAAAACACATTTTTTATCGAAGATTAGACATTATGGCAATTCCAAGGACAAAGATTATTAGCCCCCATAAGCGGATGATCCTGTCATTAGCCCTATTGAACCACCAATCAAATAGAACTCTAATTTGGGATAATGGCCCTATTACTAAGTAGGCCCCCTTTATTAAGGCAAGTAGGCCCAATATAAGAGACAACCAGAATATCTGGTTACAAACAAAGGCACCTGCTATCAAAATTATCCCGAAAATAATGGGTAAGATAGCCAGCACCCTTACCTTTTCTATAAAAAAGAGTTTTTTTAAAACCTCCATTGTTTTTTCAGTATAAAGAATCGAAAAAGTGCCAATAACTATCCACAAAATTGCTACTATATATAAGGCTATGATCATATTATCCTCCAAAAATTACGGTTTAAAAACCGCTAAACCTTTAAAAAATGATCATATTTCCATTTAGGGGTTAAAGTATAGGGGAACTTGGACTGTCCGTCAAGGTAAACCCTGTTAGATTTCAGACGGGGCATTATATTACTTGATAAAAAAACGGATGTTTAGACTCAGGAAGATTATTCCCGCACTTCAGAAAGAGGGATTCTAACAGGGTAAAGCTTAAATCCACCCTACCCTTCTTATCAGTTATTAAAAATATGAGGGAATTGAAAAATTAACTCAAAAAGTTAGACTTGAAAAAACTACTTAAAGCAGCTACTAAAGAAAAGTTTATATTATGATTTCAGCATGGATGATATTTAACCTTATTTATTAAAAAATAGAAGAGGAGAAAAATGGGAGGAATTAAGCTGATAGGTTTTGAGGAAAACAAAACTATAAAAACACAAAAAGAAAGGGGTAAAGCCAAAAAAAACCCATTTAATGATGAGTCATGGCAATCAGCCAATAGAATCTCTTTAGACCTCACCTATCTTTTTGATACACCAGATGATTCCTTATCCATAACTCTTGAAGATATTGAAGAAATTACACCTGAGGCAATAAAGGCCCATAAGATGTTAGAAAAAGATCAAGGAGATATCTATGACAATGGTATCCCAATGACCGGATGGCAAAACCTCCCAGGAGAGATAACTCAAGAACATTTGGAGGAGATAAAATCTACAGCCCGAAGTCTTAGTAGTCAGATTGATGTATTTGTTTCTTTAGGCATAGGCGGATCTTACTTAGGCATCGAGTCCACATTTAAGGCATTGACCCATACCTATTTCAATCAATTGAGCCGAAAGGAAAGAGGGGATGCACCAGAGATTTACTTTCTGGGTCAAAACATGGATCCTGACTATTTCAGGGACACCCTTGATATGCTAAAAGGAAAAGGGATTGGAATAAATGTTATATCAAAATCAGGCACAACAACAGAAACTGCAATTGCCTTTAGGATACTGCGTAATTTAATGGAAAAAAATTGGGGTCAAGATGCTAAAAATTTAATTTATGCGACTACTGATGCTGAAAAAGGAGCCCTAAAAAAATTATCAACGGATCAAGGATATAAAACCTTCCCTATTCCCAATAATATTGGTGGCCGCTATTCAATTCTGACCGATGTTGGATTATTTTGCCTCGCTATGGCCAATATTGATATTGAGGAATTCGCCGCAGGATTTAAATATATGAGAAATATCACAATGTCAGACGATTTATGGAAAAATCCAAGCCTTCTTCATGCAGCAGCACGTCATGCCGCCTGGATGAAAGGGAAAAAAATAGAGGTAGTTGCTACTAACTCAGCATCTCTATACGGTGTAGCCAGGTGGATGGAACAGTTATTTCCAGAAAGTGAAGGACATTTCGGCCATGGGATGTGGGTGTCCCCTTCCCTTTACTCTGAAAAATTACATGCCAATGGCCAGATGGTTCAACAGGGAGAACGAAATATTTTAGAGACCTTTATTATGTTAAAAAAACATGATAACCGGGTTAACATTCCACAAGATAAAGATAACCTTGATGGATTGAATTTTGTCCCTGATAAAGGTCGAGACATGAATAGTATTAACCGAATAGTTGTCGAAGGACCTGCATATGCCCATTATTTAGGTGATGTTCCAAACATGATAATTGAGATACCGAGAAGGAACGCATTTAATCTTGGGGAAATCTACTATATGATGGAAAGATCTGTAGCTGTAAGTGGTTACCTCTTAGGTCACAATCCCTTTATTCAACCAGGTGTAGAAGATTATAAAAAGGCGATGTTTGCTCTGCTTGGAAAACCCGGATTTGAGGAAAAGGGAAAGGAGATCAAGGATAAGATTAGTAAGATGAAAAGGATAAGGATAAACTAAAACCCCTATTACATTCGGGAACAAAGAAGCATGAAAATATTTAACTAAAAATGACAAATGTCAAAGCTCAAATGCCAAATTCACCCTTTTAAATCCCCACAAGGGGTCCGCCAGAGGCAGAATTTAACAGGGTAAAAGCACAAAACCCAAATGACAAAATGAAAATTTTGGCATTTAGGCATTTGTATTTCAATTGACATTTGGGTTTGATAAAAATTAAAAAACATGTGAAATGAGGTAAAATTGATTAGTATTTGAGTAATAAGGCTATTTTTAGGTGAAAGGAGTATGGGAATGATTAGGGAAATAAAACATTCAAGATATTTAATGGGAAATCTTGATTATGGAAGCGATTTGCTGAATTCTATAACTTATACATGTGAAAAGGAAAATATAGTTCTTGGGAGATTGGAGCTTATAGGTGCAGTACAGAGAGCCAGGATAGGTTATTATCTACAAGATAAAAAGATTTATAAATCTTCTGAATTGAACGAACCTATGGAAATAACTTCGCTCATTGGAAATATCTCTTTAAAAGATCGAAAACCTTTTGTGCATGCCCATATCAATTTAGCTAATATAGAAGGTAAGGTATGTGGAGGGCACCTTCTAGAAGGAACTATTGTATTTGCAGCTGAATTTATGATTCAGACATTTGAAGGGCCTGAATTTATCCGAACATTGGATGATCATACAAAATTGGCACTCTGGAAATAAAATGGGGCAAACTGCAATTGAATCCGCCGGAGGCGGACAGGGGTTTCATAAGCCTGAAGCTTATTAATTCCACGCTCCTTGGGGCGATTATGGATATTCTGATCCCCGCTGCTCTTCGGCGGGGTAGTTCATTTTTAACTATGCTAAAAAAATTAAACCCTGTTAGAGCTCACACAGGACATTATGTCGTATGAAAAAGCAGAATGCAATTTTGGATATCATTCCCATTCACGGACTGTATATTCTAACAGGGTAAAGATAGCATTGGGAGGAACGGCCAGGAATCCAGAGGATATATTGGCCCTGCATGATTTAGGGCTTGAATTTGCTGAAATACCCATAGAGGATTTAAGTTATTTCAAGAATAACATTAACAAATTCTTAAAACTAAAAGAAAATACAGATATTTATTATATTTGTCATGGGCCTAAAGAGGGAAATCCTAATAATATAACTTCTCTAAAAAGATATTATTTTCCGCACATTTTAGAGATCCTGGATATTATGCCCACACTAAATATGTCTCTTTTAACCCTTCACCTCTGGATGGATCGTCGTTTTGTCAAAGCTAATGTAATTGATTTTAAGATTGAATTATTAAAAAAAATCATTGATAAGGCCAGAATAAAAAGTATTGCCATCTGTTTAGAAAATTTAAGTGAAAATTGGCAAGACCTTGAGATGGTCTTCATAGAGCTTCCCCTCCTTAACTTAACGTTGGATATTGGGCATGCACAGATATTAAGGGAAGAGAACACCAGTTTTGGTTTTATAAATACATATCCAGATAGGATAAAACACATTCATCTCCACGATAATCTTGGAGGGAATACACCTGCGGATGATTTACATCTTCCTCCTGGTAGAGGCATTGTCGACTTTAAAAATATCATTAATGCCCTCGATAAAATCGGCTATAAAGGGACAGCCACCCTGGAACTTAAACCACATGAGATCAAATCCTGTCTTGAATTTGTTAAAAAATTGATTATGTAAACGAGCTTAAAAGAATCATTCATTTTTTCAAAAGGAGGAGATAACATGATTATCAATGAAAATAATAAGGTCGCTGAAATTTCGGTAGATCTTGAGGGGGCAAAGGATGTTACAATAAAAATTCTTATAGGGATTAAAGAAGGGTCAAAAGATATAATTATGAGATATTTTAAGATCATGCCTGGTGGACACTCTCCCTGGCATAGTCATAATTATGAGCATCTTGTGAAAATTGAAAAGGGGAAAGGAATAGCTATCGATAATGATAGAAATGAGCATATAGTAACGACAGGGCACTCCCTTTTTGTTGAATCAAATGAGATGCATCAGTTTAAAAACCCTTTTTCGGAGCCATTTGAATTTATATGTACAATACCTAATAGAGAATCATAGAGTTAACAGTCCCACACAATCACACCATCACCATATCGATATCGAGCACCTGATATCTTATTGAGATTATTACTAATGCCCTAACCCTAATTCATTGCCGATTTGAATGGCTGTTTTGCTCTCAGGCCCTATTTTTTTAGAGTCTTATTGTTTTTTAATCCACGAGGCCCTATTTTTTTCCTGCTTTTTCAATGGCTTTGCGAACTTTTTTCAACTCCTCTTTGCTCCCTTGATGGTTCGGATCTATTTTCAGAGCTTTTAAGTAATTTTTTTCAGCTTTTTCTAAAAGTTTTAAATTTTTCTCTTTAAAAGCAATAGTATGATAAACAATTCCCATCCCAAAATATGCATAAACACTTTCCGGATAGAAATCTATAGCCATTTCATAATATTTAAGAGCCTCTTCATACTCTTTATTTTTAAAGCATGAATATCCTTTATTATTATATAGGGTTTCTATCTTTTTCCTGACAGCATATAGAAACTCATCGATAGTCATATTCCCGCCTTTACTAAAAGGATGTATTCTTTCAGGCTTACCATTAAAAGCTGGTATAAATATTAAGAATGAAGGAAACATTACCACACCGTATTTAGCACAAAGAGCCTCTTCGGCAGCTCCTTTATCTGGATTAATTTCCACCTTTGCAATATCGCCTAAAAATTCCTCTATTTCATAAGAAGCAAGATAATAAGTATTCATTTTCTTGCTCCATTTGCTCGGATCTTCGTGAAAATAGAGGATTAGAGGGCTTTCTCTTACCGTTGCAATAGCATATTCATAACCAGATGCTCCATGTTCCCAATAAGAGAAATCATACGATAGTGCCTTGTCGCTAATAATAAGACCCATCAATAAATAAAATATTGCGATGAATAAAATGTTTTTAAATAAAATATTAATGACTTTCATAATCCCTTTACCTCCCATTTTATTAATAATAGCATGTTATCGACTGATACAAAATTGTTTTCGTATGATTTCTGTAGGCCTCTCAAACGGTTAACAAAATATAAGAAAGGACTTTCAGTGGTGTCGGAATTGGTTATGCTCATTTTCGAGATAGGTGCTTGGTTACCATATCAATTGCCTGCTGTGGTGTTTCAACATAATCGATACCTATAATTCCAGGCCAGGTCTTTAGGCCTACCACAGGCTTACCAATCTTAAGGGCAAGCCCTATCTCTGATAAGGTTCCATAACCACCTGCAATTGCTACAACCACATCCGATGCTCTGACTACCAGCAGATTCCTGCCTTCACCAAGACCTGTTGGAATAGGCATCGTTATAAAAGGATTGGCTGAATCCTTTTCTTTTCCAGGCAGTATTCCCACGGTTATTCCGCCTGCTTTACAACACCCCTTAGATGCCCCTTCCATGACTCCACCTAAACCTCCACAGACAAGAATCCAGTCATGCTGTGCAATAAGGTAGCCTAACTCACCAGCTATACTATAGATTTCCGTTGAGCAATCCCCTGCGCCAATGATGCCAATATGGATTTTCTTATTCATCAGTATGTATTATAAAAAAGCTATTGACAAAAGCACTGCCATGACCAAAGATAAACCAATTTAAAATATACATGCATTAAGACGGTAGGGTTAAATATACAAAATGAAAAAGTCAAGGATTAAAAAATCAAAGTTTATCATTACATTTTTGCCAATTATTATTATTCTCATCGTTTTTATCTGGCTCTTGATGACTATCTTTGAAGGAGAAAAACCGCAGGCCCAGGTAGAACCATTACCAGATTATCTAAGCAAGAGTATTAACTTTAAGGTAACGGTTTCTGACCTAAAAATGGGGCTGAGAAATATAAATGTGAATATAAAACAAGATGGCCCTAGTATTCTCATCCTTAAAAAGAGTTTTTCTTATGAGGGACTATTCAACAAAAGGGGAATCCATACATTTGAGGAGGAATTTACATTAGATCCAAAAAAACTAAATCTAATACAGGGACAAGCCAATCTTATCATCGAGATCCATGATTTCTCTAAAAGGAGGGGTGGCGATGGTAATCTGACGATAATTGAGCATAAAATGATAGTAGATACTATTCCTCCCTCAATTGCTGCTATCAGCAGAAGCCATAACATTAATATAGGGGGTTCCGGCCTGATTATTTACAGGATCTCAACTGACACAAGTGAAAGTGGTGTTTTAGTAAATAATATGCTTTTTCCCGGTGTACCATTAACGAAAGATTCTCAGACTGGAATATATGTCTGTTACTTTGCCTTTCCTTACAATTTCAAAAAAGACACCACACTGTATCTCCGGGCTAAAGATAGGGCTGATAATGAAACAAAAAAGACCTTCTTCTATCATATCAGGCAAAAACTCTTTCGTACAGATAAGATAAGAATATCAGACCGGCTTTTGGACACCATAATTTTCTCTTTTACCCCCGACATATTTAAGCCCGGTGAAAACAATATTGAAAAATACCTGTTCCTTAATAGAGCGCTGAGAGAGGAAAGCAATGCTGCATTGAATGAACTCTGCCAATCACCAACTGAAGAAAAATTGTGGGACGGCCCATGGCTAAGAATGAAAAATGCAGCAACAATGGCCAAGTTTGCTGACCAGAGAATTTACTATTATAAAGATAAAGTTATAGATAAAGGGGTACACCTGGGTGTTGATCTGGCATCATTGGCCAGATCCCCTGTTCAGGCTGCCAATACTGGCAGGGTTATTTTTGCCCAAGATCTGGGAATTTACGGTCAAGCAGTGGTAATTGATCATGGTCAGGGTCTCTATACCCTCTATGGTCATTTAAGCAGAATTGATGTAACTATTGGTCAACCCATCGCAAAGGGAGATACAATTGGTGCTACTGGTACCACAGGTCTGGCAACAGGTGATCACCTGCATTTCGGCTTTCTCGTACATGGTGTTGCTGTCAATCCAATAGAGTGGTGGGATTCACACTGGGTAAAGGATAACATATATAAAAAGCTGAGCATGGTAGATAAGCTCATAGAGAAATAATACTAAGTCTTTTTGTTCTAATGGTTTTATCTGTTCAATTGGTTGAATTGGTTAGTGGTTAACTGTTCATTTGGGTCTATCGTGTCGATTAAGTTAAACTAATGAAACCAATCCAGCCAATAAACTAATTAAACGATAATATTTTCATTTTTATCTATGAAAATTGATTCACGTTTAAAAACTATCCAGGTTAGTTGCTATTCCGGGTATAAGGCAGATGAACGCCCGATTAATTTTACTTTCCGAGGGCAAAAACTAACAGTAGAAGAAATTATCGACCGATGGTATGGGATAAATGTTAGCTATTTCAAAATATTAGCCAATGATCAGAAGATCTATCTTATTAAATATGATCACGATGAGGAACTCTGGACCCTGGAAAAGATAGTGGGCTTAAAACTGGGATGAATCCAGATAAGCCAATTCTTTTTTTTCCAAATAAGCTATCCGATCCCGCAGACGGGCTGCTTCTTCAAAATCTAACCTCCTGGCAGCATTAGACATTTCTTTCTTTAGTGATTTTATAATCTTAGGTAAACGATTAAGGGAAATATACTCCTCTTCTGGTTCTGAGACAGTGGAAATACTCACGTAATCTGCCTCATAAACAGAGCTAAGGATATCAGAGACATCTTTCTTAATTGATTCCGGGGTAATCCCATGTGTCTCATTATATCTCTTTTGTAATCCTCGTCTCCTATTGGTTTCATCAATTGCCTTTCTCATTGATGGTGTGACATCATCAGCATAAAATATGACAGCACCATCCACATTTCTGGCAGCTCGCCCACAGGTCTGGACAAGAGATCTCTCAGATCGTAAAAAGCCCTCTTTGTCTGCATCCAAAATTGCCACCAGCGAGACCTCTGGCAGGTCTAAACCCTCCCTTAAAAGATTAATTCCTATAAGAACATCAAAGATTCCAAGCCTGAGATCCCTGATAATCTCCGTCCTCTCAATGGTAGTTATATCAGAATGTAGGTACCTGACTTTGATACCCAATTCGGTATAATAATCGGTTAGATCCTCAGCCATACGTTTAGTAAGGGTGGTAACCAAGATACGCTGACCATCATATATAATTTTCCTTATAGCAGCGAGGAGATCATCAACCTGGCTACTTGCTGCCCTGACAGAAATCTTCGGATCTATAAGTCCTGTGGGTCTAATAATCTGTTCAATAACATGGGTGACCTTATCCAGTTCATAAGGGCCTGGGGTGGCAGAAACATAGATTATTTGGTTGATCCTGGACTCAAATTCCTCAAACTTCAACGGTCTGTTATCAAGGGCAGAGGGAAGGCGAAAGCCAAACTCAACTAAGGTCTCTTTTCTTGACCTATCACCCTTGTACATTCCCATGAGCTGTGGATTGGTAATGTGGCTTTCATCCAAGATAATAAGGGAATTATTTGGAAAATAGTCAAGCAGTGTTGGGGGTGGATCGCCAGGTCTTCTGCGGGTTAGATGTCTGGAATAATTCTCTATGCCGTGACAATAACCCATCTCCTCAATCATTTCTAAATCATAGAGGGTTCTCTCCTCGATTCTTTGCGCCTCAATCCATTTTTTTTCCCTTTTAAAATACTTAATCCTCTCAGCCAGTTCTTCTCTAATATTCTGGATAGCCTCTTGCCTCTTCGCTGCTGTAGTTACATAATGGCTGGCTGGATAGACAGTCACCCGGCTTAGTTTTTGCACAACATGACCTGTAAGTGGATCAATCTCCTGAATACCTTCAACACAGTCACCGAAAAATGTTATTCTAATAGAAGAGTAATCCTCATATGCCGGATAGATATCCACCACATCACCTCTAACCCTAAAAGATGAGCGATGAAAATCAAGGTCACTCCTTTCATAGTGAATTTCTACCAATTTTTTGAGGATATCTTCCCGACTTATATGATCGCCTTTTTCTACATACAGGAGCATACCATGATAGGCCTCAGGGGAACCAAGCCCGTAAATGCATGATACGCTGGCAACAATAATAACATCATCTCTGTCCAGAAGGGACCGGGTTGCAGAATGCCTCATCTTATCGATCTGCTCGTTGATTGAGGCATCTTTCTGTATGTAAGTGTCGGTCTGAGGAACATACGCTTCAGGTTGGTAATAATCATAGTAACTTACAAAATATTCAGCTGCATTGTTTGGAAAAAGATTCTTGAACTCTCCATAAAGCTGGGCCGCTAGGGTCTTATTAGGAGCAATAACAAGGGTGGGTTTTTGGACTTTTGCTACGACATTGGCTATGGTAAATGTCTTTCCAGAGCCGGTTACGCCAAGCAATATCTGATGCCTGAAACCTTTTTCTACTCCTTTATAAAGGGCATCAATAGCATGTTGTTGATCACCTTTTGGTTCAAACGGAGAGATAAGCTGAAAAGCTGAGGACCTAAGACCCCTCAATCCTAAATCGCCATTTTGTGCCTTTTGGTCCATCTTCTAAGATAATCCCCTTTCCAGATAGTTCTTCTCTGATAGCATCGGCCATGACCCAATCTTTTGACTTTCGTGCCTCATTCCTCTCTTGGATCATGTTTTCAATCTCTTCCGTTTCTATTTCAGAGGGAGTCTTTATTATCTCCTGAAAAAATTGAGACGGTTCCTTTTCAAACAGTCCCAGGACCTTGCCACAGCCGATAAGATCACTTCTTTCTTCAATCAATTGGGATTTAATGTCCCTATTTAGGGCTGATGAATCTACAAGCCTATTAATATCCTTTGCCTTATCGAAAAGTAACCCTAATCCTGCCGCTGTATTAAGATCATCATCCATAACACGTAAAAAGCGGCCCTTAAAATCATCTCCATCTGCTTGAGCAAAAAACTGGGTGGTTATCCCTTTAGAATTATTTTTATAAGGTCCTGTTATCTCTTCTAATCTTTGAAGTGTCCTGTAGATCTTGATAAGCCCAGATCTTGTTTCCAATAGGGCAGACCTGGAAAAATCTAATGGACTCCTGTAATGCTTGGAAAGCAAAAAAAGCCTTAATTCCTGAGGATCATATAAATTAAGTGCATCCTTTATAGTAATAAAATTACCTAAGGATTTAGACATTTTTTCTGCCTCAACTGTCAAGAAACCGTTATGTACCCAGTAATTAGCAAAATCGACCCCATTGGCCGCCATTGACTGGGCCCTCTCATTCTCATGATGTGGGAATATCAGATCTCTACCGCCACCATGTATATCAAAATTTGCCCCTAAATATTTACAGCTCATAGCAGAGCATTCTATATGCCATCCTGGTCTACCCTCCCCCCAGGGACTACTCCACTTGGGCTCCCCCGGTTTTGTCCCTTTCCAAAGAACAAAATCCATAGGATTATTCTTTTTCTCGTCAACAGCAATCCTGGCACCGGCAACCATATCCTCCAGCCGGCGACCTGAAAGCTGACCATAACTATCAAATGTTTCAACAGAAAAGTAGACGGTATTGTCAACTACATAGGCAAATCCTTTTTCAACCAAACAACTAACCATATCAATAATGTCATCAATATGCTCTGTGGCTTTAGGCTCCACATCAGCATCAAGCACACCCAAGGATAGCATATCCTCATAAAAGGCATGTATATACCGTTCTGCCAGGGTAGTTGTATTCTCCCCAGTTTTTTTTGACCGCTCAATGATTTTATCATCCACATCGGTGAAATTTCTAACATAGGTAACCTTAAAGCCCCTTTCCCTAAGGTATCTAACCAAAACATCAAAAACAATGGCCGAGCGAGCATGTCCTATATGGCATAGATCATAAACAGTAACTCCACAGACATAGATACCAACCTCACCATTTTTTATCGGCCTAAAGATTTCCTTTTTTCGGCTTGCTGAATTATATAACTTAAGGGGCATTTAGTGTCCTTATTTCCCTCTTTTTCATGTGCGCTTTAGAGTTACTACTGCATAGGCAGCTAACCCTTCCTCCCTACCGTAAAAACCTAAGCCCTCAGTGGTGGTTGCTTTTACGTTTACCAGTTGAGGGTCAACTTCTAAAACCCCTGATAACCGATCTTCCATTTTTTTCAGATATTCGGACAATTTCGGTTTCTGGGCAACAATAGTGGTATCAAGGTTATTCACCTCGAATCTTTCGTCATGAGCAAGAGACACTACCTTTTTAAGGAGAAAAAGACTGTCGGCTCCTTTGTAAGCTGGATCAGAGTCTGGAAAATGGCGACCAATATCACCCTTACCCAAGGCTCCAAGGATGGCATCAATAACGGCATGCGTTAAGACATCAGCGTCAGAATAACCCAATAAACCTTTTATATAAGGAATCTTAACGCCCCCCAAGATCAAAGGTCTTCCTTCAGCCAGCTTATGAGCATCGTAACCAAATCCAACTTTTAAATTATCTTTGACCATTTTTTTTAAGAAAAAATTTTTTTAATGATTATGGGATAATCAGTCAATGGGACCTTTTTTTCGTTCCAAGGCTCCCGGCCTGGTCTTTTCTACGACTTATCTGCGTCCCGCCTGAAGGCGGGGCTCTGCATTGTCCCGACATCTCGGGACCTGCGGCTTCCCCCACTGATAAGTCATGAAAAGTACGACAGCCTCCCGCCAGTCACTCCATAAAAGGTCTCATTATCCCTAATTTAACTATTTCATATACTAAGGGACTGTCTAAAAGACCTTATTATCCTCTAAATTTTCAATTAGGGCTGCCGCAAGCAGGGGAAACATGATCTCATTATGCCCAGTTAAAGAAAATCCCTCGCCACCTTCAAGTGTTGGTCTTTTAACTACATTAGTCATAGGCCTATAATGTCTTATGAAATCCATATCAATTGTTGTAAATTTCTTGACATTGTATCCCAGATTTCTGACAAGGGTAAGGGCCTTTAAAAATACTTCTGGCAAGATGACCGCTGAACCAAGATTGATATAAACACCACCCTCAAGGCTTGAGACCAAAGTTGCAAAGATTCGAAAATCAAGATGTGAAGTCTTTCCTATTGCAGATCCGTCTACATCTGGATGAAAATGTATAATATCTGTACCTATAGCTACATGCACTGTAAGGGGAATATTCATTCTAGCAGCTCCAGCTAATAAACTAAAATGGTTATAAGGAAAGTCTGCTTGGAGAATATTATTCCCAACAGAAAGGCCTAATCCATCTCCCCTTTTTGCCCCTTCCTTAATCGACTTGTTTAAAAACTCTCCTGTCTCTTTAGCCATTCCAAATCTACCCTGAGGGAGTTCATTGTCTAC
Organism: uncultured Desulfobacteraceae bacterium; assembly: GCA_964436665.1. Classification (GTDB taxonomy): domain Bacteria; phylum Desulfobacterota; class DSM-4660; order Desulfatiglandales; family B25-G16; genus CAYTDY01. The sequence continues at coordinate 3,425 of CAYTDY010000010.1, read as the reverse complement.
ATCTTCTGATGTGGCACCAACCATGGCCACCTCCAAATCATGTATAATACCGGCACCATTCATAGCAATACCTGCAATTATTCTCCTTTCCATCAAATCCAATATGATAGGACTTAATCCAACTTTGATGGCATGAGCCCCCATGCCTACTATAATAGCCTTTTCTTTTTTTACAGCCATTGATAATCTACTAACCAGCTTTCTAAAATCACTTCCTGCTAAAATATTTGGAAGTTTTCCGAACCAAAGACCCATCTTACCGCCTGCTTCCCAGTTTGATCCAAAATCCATTACCGAAACCTTGCTTGGCCTTTTTTTTAGGGGATAGGTTTTTATATTTTCTAAGGATATTGGTTTTAATTTGTCCATTTTTTTAATTCATCCTATCGTAGGCAGACTAATTCTCTATTTGTCATCTATTCAATCATTCATTCCAATTATTTTGTTAAGCTAAAGATCTTTTTGAAAAAGAATATAATCAACTAACTCACAGATCAGGTGTCCGGCCAAGATATGAGCTTCTTGAACCCTTGAAGTCTTTTCACTTTCAACCACCAAGGCTAAATCTACTAATTCGAGCATCTCTCCACCATCTCCTCCAATAAAACCAACAGTATATAATCCTATTTTCTTAGCAGTCCTTATGGCAGAAATGATATTTTCTGATTTTCCACTAGTTGAAATGGCAAGCAAGACATCTCCTTCAACACCAAGGGCCTTAATTTGCTTAGAAAAAACTTCTTTATACCCATAATCATTGGCCACACTTGTAATAATAGAGGTATCAGTGGTAAGTGCCAAGGCCGGCAATGGTGGACGTTCTAATAGAAACCTGTTAACAAATTCAGCAGCAAGATGTTGGGCATCAGCTGCGCTTCCACCATTACCACATATCATAAGCTTTCTGTCATTTTTAAAGGCTTTCGATATATATTCAGCAAGATCTATCAATGTGGCAGTATTTTTTTTAATAAAATCCTCTTTAATCCTATGGCTCTCTTTAACTATTCTTGCAACAATATTTTCCATTAATATGCCTTTTTATCTCTTGAGGATAAATTCCCTATTGCAAATAATTAATTAAAACTATAATCTCAATATACATTTGTCAATGCTGGATTTAACTCTTTTTAATTGATTAAGATATAAAAATATTTTTATTAATAAATTGGTTTAATTAATTGTAATATCTATTAATTAATATTATAGATTTAAAATACTTTATGATAATACATTAGAAACTAACAAAAAATTTTTCAATACTTACAATATTTTTTATTGAAATTGCTATTTCACTATGTTAATAAAGCCGCTAAATCTCAATTACGCCGATTTTGAAATTTCGGTCACATCTTTACAAAATAATGTCCAATATTACAGAATAATTAGTTATTCTAAACTTTTTAAAGAGATCATTGAAGAAAATTAATAAGGAAAGGGGGGAAAAATAGTTATTAAAGTTATCTTTGGCGTCTAAAAACCAAAAAATAAAAAAATAGGAGGGGGAAACACATGACAAAAGCAGAATTAGTATCAGCGATAGCTAAAAGCACTGGTTTAACGAAGGCCGATTCAGAAAGATCACTGAATTCTTTTATTGATACTGCAAAATCAGCTATAAAAAAGGAGGGCAGACTTCCTTTAGCTGGTTTTGGAACCTTTGTGGTAGTCAAAAGAAAGGCAAGAACCGGGAGAAACCCACAGACTGGAGCACCTATTCAGATTAAAGCCAGCAAGGTTGTCAGATTTCGCCCCGGGAAAGAATTAAAAGAAAGTTTATAGCACATAGATAGCTATTTGTTTACCCTGTTAGAAAAAAGCCTTATCATTTATGGCAGTCCAAAAGAGCCAATAAGTTTAGGCGGGGTTGAAAGTATCGAGTAAACTTTCTAACGTGGTTTAAAGAAAAAGGTGGTGGCGCATTTTTTAGTTAAGGGGTTGTAGTGTGTTTTGTGGACATACTCCTAATGGCATTGCCCACAATCTTTAACTCTTTTTCTTGGATCGTTCTTAAATCTAAGATAACCTGATTCTTTTCAAGCCGTGCTATAATGGGTGGATTATAGGATCTTAAAAATTTTTCAATTCTAAATGCTGGAATTTTTTGGGGGGAGATACAGAGAAGTCGACTCTGTATTTCCTCCAAAGGCATAGCGCCACCACCAACACGAGAGAAACCATCGACGAGGCTAAACACAAATCCATCCGCATCTATTTTTCCAATCAAACCCAATAATTTTTCCGCCTTTCGGCACACACTCTGATAAGACTGGCATACCATCCTCAGGGTGGGTATTTGCCTAATTGCTTTGTCCTTATCCCTATACATATAAAGCGTCTCTTGGAGTGCGAGCAGTGTTAATTTATCTATTCTGAGAGCCCTGTTCAACTGATTGGCCTTTATTGCAGAAATAATCTCTTTCTTTCCAAGAATTATCCCGCATTGTGGTCCACCCAAGATTTTATCACCACTGAAGGTGATTATATCTGCTCCTTTTGCTACGGAATCCTGAACTGTTGGTTCTTTTTTAAGTCCATACCTTGAAAAATCGATAAAGCAGCCGCTACCTAAATCCTCCATTACAGGAAGATTGTATTTTTTTCCTAAAGTAACAAGCTCCTCTAGGCTCGCTTCCTCAGTAAATCCTACTATTTGAAAATTACTTGTGTGAACTTTAAGTAAAAGAGCGGTATCTGGTACAATAGCAGATTCATAATCACTGATAGTTGTCTTGTTGGTAGTCCCCACCTCAAACATCTTTGCCCCACTTTTTTTCATGACCTCAGGTATTCGAAAGGAACCACCAATTTCCACCAATTGACCTCTGGAAATTATAACCTCTCTGCCTTTGGCAATAGTATCCAGGGCGATCAGAACCGCCGCTGCATTGTTATTAACAACCATGGCACCTTCGGCCCCTGTAAGCTCCATAAGGATATCTTCCACATGGACATACCTATTACCCCTCTTGCCAGTCCTTAGATCATATTCTAAGTTGTTATAGTAACCTGCCAAGGAATTAAATCTGGCAATAACCCTTTTTGATAGGAGAGATCGTCCTAAATTAGTATGCACAATAACTCCGGTGGCATTGATGACATGTCTCAGGCTTGGCTGAGATAGGATTGAGACCTTTTCTGCTATCTGATCAACTGCAGTGTTTAACTCTAAATCTGGCAATTCATCACCTATCCGAGATTTTTCTATATTTCCCCTTAGCTCATCCAAAACTTGGTGAATAGCCCTTAAAACCAGACTTCTTGGAGTACCCAATAGGATCCTTTTAATAGTAGATGACTCCAATAAAGTATCTACAGATGGTATCTTCCTAAAAATCAAGTTTTTATTAAATTCCACTACCATGACTCTTTGAAAAAACTATAATAAAAATATCTGATTGCTAATCAGTAAATGTTATGATAAA